>JBDRWD010000005.1 GCA_039802205.1 candidate division WOR-3 bacterium | reverse complement strand
AGATAATGGGAATACCTATGATACAATTGCCCTGGGAATTCCAGGTGGTGATACAACCTATCAATGGCTTGTCCCTGATATCATCTCTGATTCCTGCAAGATAATGATATGGGCTTATGGACCGCCAAGACCCGGTGAGAATAGACCCCGGGGTGTTGCCTGGGATTTTGGTGATTTTAAGATAAGACCATTAGGGATTGAGACTGATGCAGGATACCGGATACAGGATGCGAGTTTAAAGATTTTGCAGAATCCAGTATTTGGTGGCAGATTAAAAATCCAGTATGCAGTGCCAAATCCCTCCAATGTGAAACTTGTTATCTACAATGTCCTTGGACAGGTTGAGCAAGTGCTTGTTGATGAATACAAACCTGCTGGCATCTATGAAATAGCAACCCCCAAACCCTTGACAAGTGGTGTGTATTTTGTAAAATTGTTTGTTGATGAAAAGGTAATTACGAAAAAGTGTGTTATTTTAAAGAATTAAAGAGCACTGAATCCCTCTTATTCCCTCTTTATAAAAGGGGGACAGAGAGGGATTCAAATCTCAGTACGGCTTATGATTTTGAGGTAATGATTCCCAGAGAACTCTATCAGGCCGCTCATAAGGTCACCCTTCCAGTTAAGAATCCCAATAATAATGGAGTCTGTCTTGCGGGATTTAGTATTTACTGGAAACCTGAAGGCAAAACCAGTGGTGGTCCACAGGATATTGGCACAATGCCCTTAAATTCAGAAAAGATAATGCTGAATGTTTATCCGAATCCGACTAAGAGTAGTCTTACCATTCAATATAATCTACCTAAAGCAGGCTATGTGAACATATCACTATACGATGTTTCGGGAAGACTAATTGATGTGCTGGTTAAAGACATCCTAAGCGTTGGTTCGCATTCCATCACATTCGACACGGCTAATCTTGCACAAGGGATCTACTTTGTTAAACTTACTTCAGAAGAGCAATCTACGATGAAGAAAATAATACTAATGCGCTGATTGGTTTGGCGGGGATGGATGTATTATTTCCATCCCCGCCAAGTTTTAACGATTAAGTGTATGCACCATTAAAGAGACAATAAAGGAGCAAAATTATGGAAAATTTTTTGATTGTAGCTTCAATGTTGATTACTGGTTTTACACAAAAATGGTTGTTACCTAATGGTACATTTGGATGTCAGAATAGAATTTGCATCGGAGATACTGATAAAGATGGTAATTTTGAATGCATATTCCGCCCCCGTTCGTACGGTCATCACTACGGATACATATAAGAATTGGATAGTTGTGGCACATGGGAGGTAGATTCATTTATTTGTTATGGCGGGGTTGAGATTTGGGAAATTGGAGATTTTGATAGAGATGGTTTTTCTGATATGATTGTAGTCGCATGTCTTTCCTCCTCTCCACCATTTATCCCTATAGTAGCCATTCTCGAATCACCTGATTCATTTTCTTATCCGGGATGTGAAGTATGGCAGGATACTGTAATGTCTTTAGTTACTGCTCCGATATTATCTTATGATGTCGATCGCGATGGTCTACCGGAAATATTGTCATGCAAACAAAATGAAACACCACAAGGTTACGAAGTCTTAACTATTTATGAAAGTATCGGTAATAATAACTATATTAGAATATTCAGCCAAATTTATACAAATACTTCTCTAACCAGTACTATAGCGTTCGGTGATTTTGACCGAGACAGTCTAATTGAATTTGTTGTGTGTGGAACACGAATGTACATTTATGAGAGCCCCGCAAATAATACTTACGAAAAAATATATGAGGCTCAACTTTTTCCACCCTTTATACCGGATTGTTTTTCTACTATGGATCTCGACAGAGATGGGAAGTTAGAATTCATAGTCAAAAGCATATATACTTATGCAGGGTATGTAAGGAGTTTCATCTTTGAAGCACCAAGTAATAATACTTATGAAATCATTAAAGATTTTACCTTTTATAGCATCAGTAATTTTGAGTATGCTGGCGGTTTCTCTGACTCCGGTGATATTGATGGCGATAGTATACCCGAAATTGTCCTTGAGGCAAGCGATACTGTGGCAATTATCAAAGCCTACAGCGACGAAAATGGATACTATAATGACTCCTTCTATGTCTGGCAGACTTTGCCCGGCAATGCCACCGGTTCAAGTGTCAGGGTCTTTGATTTAGATGGAAATAGTCTCAATGAAATCATCATTTCCGGAAACAATCACACCCGAATCTATGAAAAAACACCTTTTGTCACCTGGTTCTGTCCGGTTCAGTATGATACATTCTGGGCTAATGATACCGTCTATACAAGATGGAGACTTGATGAGACGATTGTCCTTGACTCATTGAGATTATACTGGGCACATCCAATTTTGGGTTGTCATCTAATCTATCAAGGTTTGCCTCAAGATACAATCTGCCAGTGGATAGTTCCTGATACCCAGAGTAATATGGGGAATAAACTCTGGCTGGTGGTAAAAGGCAATGGTAGATATGATTCCACATCTCCGCCGGTCTTTTATATCAAAAGACATACTGGAGTTGAAGAAACCAAAATTTCGCAATCCACAATCCAAAATCCGAAATTAGAAGTCTCTCCTAATCCATTCAAAAATCACTGCATTATTAAATTCCAAATCTCAGATAATTTCGCAATTCGCAATCCGAAATCCGAAATTTCCCTAAGAATTTATGATATTTCCGGACGGGTTGTAAAATCTTTTAATCCCGCATCGATTATCCCGAATCAAGTATCCGGTATTTTCTGGAATGGTGATGATGATTTGAGTCGCAAACTCCCGGCAGGTGTTTATTTATTGAGACTTGAAATAGGGGATTACAGGAAAATAAAGAAAATAGCCTTTCTAAAAAAAGAGTAGCCAAAGCAAAGGTTCACGGATTTTAAATTCTCACGACAATGCTGCCGGAAAGAAAAACCGGAGAGGGTTCTGCAGATTATCTAAAAGCGGAGTAATCTCAGCACCTACATCGAAAATCAATTGCAATTTAAGAACTAAAAATAATCTGAACAAAAGCTGGGAGACTCGAAATTTTTGGCCGTTGACTTTCTTTATGATTCTTATATAATTGGAAAAAGGAGTCGTGAATAATGAAAATAATCATTTTCATCCTGGTCGTGGTGATCATTGGTTGGATTATTACGCAGATACTCCAGGCTGCGGATAAGAAAAGACGCGAAGAGATTGTAAGAAAAAATCTTGAAGAAAAAAAGAAAAGAGAAGAACAGGGACGTTAGCGGCTTAATCTGCTGATCAATTCTTTTAAATCCTCAGGAATGGGTGCGGTGAAATGCATCCATGTTTTTGTTCGAGGATGGGTGAAACTTAACTTATATGCATGCAAAGCCTGGCGGGTAAAAAATATTTTGGTTTTTTCTAAATTATAATACTTTTTGTCACCTATGATGGGATGTCCAAGCTGGGCGAGTTGAATCCGCAATTGATGGGTCCGCCCGGTCTTTGGTTTCAATTTCAAAAGGGTGGCTCCGTTCAACTCTTTCATCACTTCGTAGTAGGTTTCCGCATATTCTCCGGTTCTTTGGAGCAATCCCTTTATAACCCCTGATTTAGCCTTTAATCGACCCTCAATAACGGCGAGATAGGTCTTATAAACCCGACGCATTTTAAATTCGGTCATCAAAAAATCCCTTGCCTGAATTGTCTGGCCAAATAACACTACCCCGCTTGTCTCCCGGTCTAATCGGTGCACCGGATAAATAGATTTGCCTTGCATTTCCAGAAATTCTTTTAATGTCCTGCCCTTTTCCGTGCCACTCTTTTCTGTGAGAAAACCCGGTGGTTTATTCACCACCACCACTTCTGTATCTTCGTAAATTATCTCTGGTTCTCCTAACGGTGCCCCTTTTGCAACATCCAGAATAACTATCCGGTCGCCCTTTTTTAACTTTTTCGACGGAAAGGTGATGCGTGTTCCGTTAACGAGAACCAATCCATTCTCTACAATTTCCCGGGCGATTTTCCTCGGTAAGGTATTAAAAAGCGCGATAAGATAATCAAGCCTTCGACCTTCTAATTCGCCGGGTACAGTAAAAGTCTTTTGAGTTATTTTCTCATTCACAAGTATTTACCTTTTTAATTTCCAAAAGATAATTCTTTTTCAGTTTAATTTGATTTAGAAAATAGGTCATGGTAAACCGAAGCCATCATGAGGGTTTTGATTTTATAGGGGTATTCATATTTCAAAATCGGCATCCCGCAGGGAGGATTTATCGTATCGGGGCAAAGGCGGAGACAATCTCCAGAACAGGCTATCGGTAAAAAACCTTCTTTGCTTCGGACATGGACATGATTCCGTTTCGTTCCTTCGCAATTAGGAATATTTTTTGAATCATAATCTCGGGGCAGTTCCTGACAGACAGCATAGGTGAGTCCGTATGCCTCCACTGCTTTTTTAAACCAGGTGTGGAATTTCTTTCTAATGTTGATGGGTGCCATAAACTTTTTGACTGGTTTATCGGGATCATAATTGTAGTATCTTACGATGTGCGGAATAGATGTCTTGAATTTGGTAGCCGCTAACCGGTGCAAAAGGTTGGACATGGCAATTTTATTATAATAACCAGTGGAAGCGATAATATGTTTGGTGCCGGTTTTCTTGACCTGTTCAAGAATCCAGAGGAGGTCTTCGCGTTCCATAAAACCTAAAATTGTTGGATCGGTCCGACAGACGGTTTCAACTCCCAAATCATTCAAAAATTTAAGTATCTTTAATCGTTCTTCTATCTTTGAGGCATAGGGACTGGTCACTGTCTGTTTCGATGGAGTCGCCTCTATCGTCATCTCAACAAGCCAGTAAGGATAAGAAATCAATTCTGGTATCGCTCTTATCAATGCGCGTAAACCTTCTGCAGACTTGGTCACAATGCGAAAACTCAATCTATTTTTCATAAGGACCTTGATGATCCGGAAAGTCAAGTCACGTAATGGTGTGTAGGGTTGGAGTGGGTCGGTTATCTGACTTAAATAGAAAGGAAAAGCAATCTTTAATCTTTTGATTTCATCTTCTAATTTTGCTGGTAAGTTTTGATAGATAGTAATCCGGTCAGGCATTGACCAGGGATATGCCCGGGCATAACACATTGGGCAACGAAAGAGACATCCCCCAGAATTCGTGAGGGAAATAAGTGCTGCATGAGGGCACTTCCTTTTTGATCGGGGATAAGGAAAATCATGGATAACGCTGCCTTTCAAATCAGCAAATGTCACTTCCATCTCGTCTCTCAAATTAGCGAAATTAAGATTACTTAGCCGATGCCCAACAATTCTTCTTTTTTTTGAAATTCCCGGAGATAACATCTTATGGGCCAGTGCTCGGGCAATTTTATCTCCGGGTCCTTGTTCACCACCCCAAAGGCATCATCCCGGGCCAAAAATAGCAAAGCCTGGTCTTGTTCTAAGTCCCCAATCTTTATATCTGGTAAACCATGTTGGCGCTTACCTAAAATCTCACCCGGTCCCCTGAGTTGCATATCTTTGCGGGCAAGGGCAAAGCCGTCGTTATTTTTTTCAAAAAAAAGCAAACGTTCATAGGTTTCCGGGGCAACGAATTTATTGAGAATCAATAAACAATAAGATTTTTCAGCACCCCGACCAATCCTTCCCCTTAATTGATGGAGTTGTGCCAGCCCAAATCTCTCGGGATGTAAAATCAGCATTATCGTAGCATTAGGAATATCTACCCCTACCTCAATCACTGTGGTAGCAACCAGGATGTTTATTTTGCCACCGCGAAATTCAGCCATTATCTTTATCCTTTCCTGAGTTCCCAAGCGCCCATGGATTAACCCGACATTGAAATTAGAGAATACACTCCGCACCTCTTCATAAACTTCCTGAGCGGATTTCAGTTCTAATTTCTCTGATTTTTCGATAATCGGACAGACAATAAAGGCCTGACGCCCTTTCAACAGTTCGGTGTAGATAAACTGATAAACCTTCGCCTTTTCACTTTCCCCATGCAAACGGGTAATTACCTCACCCCGACCTGCGGGTTTTTCAGTAAGCGTAGAGATATCCAAGTCCCCATAAAGAGTTAATGCCAGAGTCCGGGGAATCGGTGTTGCTGAAAGAACCAGGAAATGGGGATTGATCCCTTTGTTAACGAGCGCAGCCCGTTGCATCACACCAAAGCGGTGTTGTTCATCAATAATCGCCAGCCCGAGTTTTTTGAAATTCACCCCCTCTTCAATGAGAGCATGGGTTCCAAAAATTATTTTTGCCTCACCATTTGAAATCTGGTTTATCGCCTCTTCACGGGCATGACCCTTAATACTGCTCGTAAGCAGAATTGATTTCACACCTAATTTTTCCAGGATTGGGGCATGATTTATGTAATGTTGTTCGGCAAGAATTTCAGTAGGCGCCATCATTGCCCCCTGATAATCATTTTCTACCGCAATAAGCAGGGCATATAGTGCCACCACTGTTTTACCGGATCCTACATCACCTTGAAGAAGGCGGTTCATTGGTTTTGGTCGACTCAAATCGTGGGTGATTTCCTCAATAACCTTCTGCTGTCCATTGGTGAGTTTAAAACTCAATGAATTCAAAAACAAATCCGTCAACGAACCTCGCCTTTCCAGCGGCACCCCTTCCTGGTTTTTTATTTTCAATCTTCTCCTTGCCAGGGCAAGTTCAAAAAAGAAGAATTCATCATAAACCAGACGCCGTCGGGCGTTTATTGCATCTTCCATATTCTGAGGAAAATGTAAATCTTTCAGCGCCTTCTTTAATCCTGGAAGTGAATTTCTATGCAAAATATATTCCGGAATCGTCTCCACCACTTGTTCGAGGCACAACTCTAAGGCAATATTCATTGCCCTTCTTATATCCCAAATGCTGAGTCCCTCTGTCAGAGGGTAAATTGGAATTATCGTTCCGCTCGTCCGTTCTGGAGGGTTATCCTCCCCACCAATTATCTCGTAGACAGGATTTATGAATTGCTTGTGGTAAAAAAATGTGACCTTCCCTGAAACCATCAACCAATCACCGATTTTGAATTTACTCTTTAAATCCGGGCGATTGAACCAGCGGACTACCACACTTCCTGTTTCATCCCGGAGCAAAAGATTGACTATCTCACCACGGTGTTGTGCCTTTTTTATCTCAATAAGATGAACTTGGCCAATGACCGTTCCCTCATCATTTATCTTTAAATCCTTTATCTTCAAAACATTTGAATAATCAAGGTAGCGCCGGGGAACTAAGAATAGAAGGTCTTTTACATTCTCGATATTTATTTTTTTAAAATAACTCGCCCGTTTGGGACCAATCCCTTTTACATACTGAATAGGACTATCCAGCCTCAAAAATTGTTTTTTTTGCACTATCTACCCTGGGTTAGTAATTCAATCTCCTTGTGGAATGTATCAGGATTTAAAGCTTTTGCTTCGGCATCTTTTATTGATACTAAATTTTTCTTTACATAATTGGCGAGACAGGCATCAAAGGTTATCATGCCCTGCTGCTGGGAAGTTTGCAGGATCGATAACAGTTGGTGCGTTTTTGCTTCCCTTATGAGATTACGGACACTGCTTGTGGCGATGAGTAATTCATAAGCGGCAATCCGACCCTTCCCATCAGCCCGTTTTACCAAATTCTGGGAGAATATCGCCAGAAGGTTTAAAGATAATTGCATCCTTATCTGATTCTGTTGATGGGGTGGGAAGACATCGATGATTCGGTCAATGGTGGAGATGGAATCAGAGGTGTGTAAAGTGGTTATCACCAGATGACCGGTCTCTGCCGCGGTGATCGCCAAGGAAATCGTCTCTAAATCGCGCATTTCACCCACCAATATCACATCCGGATCCTGCCGGAGCACGAATTTTAAAGCATTGGCAAAGGAATGGGTATCCCGCCCCACTTCGCGTTGGGTGACGAGTGCTTTTTTATTTTTGTGAATGAATTCTATTGGGTCTTCCACGGTAACAATATGGCAATTATCATTCTCATTCCGAAAATCAATGAGTGCAGCCTGGGTCGTGGATTTTCCACACCCGGAAGGACCAGTGACAATAATCAAGCCCCGCGGGCGCATCACCAATTCTTTCAGGATTGGCGGAAATCCAAGTTCATCAATCGTAGGAATTTTTTCGGGGATCAATCTGAAAACTGCCCCAATATTCCCTTTCTGCCGGAAAAGATTAACCCGGAAGCGTGCCACACCTGGTAATTCATAGGAAAGGTCAAGTTCATAATTACGCCGGTATTCTTCGATCTGTTCCTTCTTCAACATCTCCACCAATCCGGATTCAATATCCACTGCTGTCAGGGGAGGTACTTCAAGAGGTGTAAGATCGCCATTAACCCTCATAATCGGTGGAGAACCGACTTTTAAAATCAAGTCTGATGCCCCACTGTTCACTTGGGTATGTAAAAGATCATTGAGCTTTATCATCCCTGCACCCGCCTTTCAAATTCGTCAGGATTAGTGCAATGTGCAAGGGCTTCTTCATAGTCAATGATCCCCTGGTTCAAAAGATTGCGCAGATACTGGTCCATCTGAATCATTCCGAGCCGGGAACCAGTTTGAATAGCTGAGTAGATCTGGGGAGTTTTCCCTTCGCGAATTGCGCTCCGGATTGCGGGGGTGCAGATCATAATCTCAAAGGCAGCCACCCGCCCGGTACCATCCTTCTTCCGGACAAGGGTTTCGGTTATCACTGCCTGGAGGGTTGCTGAGAGCTGAAGCCGGATTTGCTGTTGCTGGGCAGGTGGGAAGACATCAATGATCCGGTCAATCGTCTGCACCGCATCAATGGTGTGGAGGGTGGAAAAGACCAGATGGCCGGTTTCGGCTGCTGTGATAGTCTGTGCCATTGTCTCCAGATCCCGCATCTCTCCTACCAAAATTATATCTGGATTCTGGCGTATCGCCCGGCGCAAGGCTTCGGCATATGACTTTGTATCAATGCCAATCTCTCGTTGCTCAATGACGGATAATTTATCCCGATGTAAGAATTCAATCGGGTCTTCAATGGTGATGATATGCTTGCGAAAATGTTGATTGATGTGTTCAATCATCGCCGCCAGGGTTGTGGATTTTCCACTGCCAGTTGGTCCCGTGACCAAAACTAAACCGCGGGGCAGTTCCGCGATCTTTTTTAAAACCGGGGGGAAACCCCATTCATCGATTGTCTTTATCTTCAAAGGGATTATTCTCATCACCACGCCGATATTTCCCATCTGTTTGAAACAATTAACCCGGAACCGAGCAACCCCGGGGATTTCATATGCCATATCAAATTCCAAATTCTTCTCAAACATTTCGCGCTGAACTGGTTTCATCAAACCATAGATCAGATTCTCCATATCTTCCTTGCTCACCGGTGGAAAATCGGAACGCTCTAACTCACCTGCCACCCGAAAGATTGGTGGTTCACCGACCCGGAGATGTAAATCAGAACCTTCGCGTAAAACAAGTTCTTCTAAGAGGACATCAATGTCGATGGGCATCGCTGTCTATTGTCTCACAAATGCCCGAAAGCCGATTGAAGTATCTGTAATATAATCAAGTGCTGCCATCTTAGAAGAACTTATTTTGATAGTATAAGGGACGGTATCAACCGGAAGGATGGAATCGACATTAGTTATGTAGATGATGGTATCCACTATCGTAGTATCAAAAAGGGGATTGGTTAGGTTATGAAGCAGGCTGTCCACGGACTTGGCTGCCCCTTTATAGATGGTGATATCGGTTGTGTCAAAGCCGGGAAGACGGGCAAAACAAATCCAAAGTGTATCGTTGGGAATGGTGACAAATTCCGTATCGGGTTGATAAAAATGTTGTGGGGCAGGAATATTTACCGTCACATCGATGATGTGTTCAGTCGCTTTCCCATAAAGTGATTTAAGTCGATAATAAACTTTGGTATTGGGTCTGAGGGTGGTATCCGCATCATTGAAAAACATCAATGTATCGCAGGGCACGGTGTCAAGCGCTACGAAATTCGTCGAATCACCACTTCTCTCCACAATCACCGCATCAATTTGCGGCCTCTGAAGGGTCCAGCCCCAGGTAAGGTTAACAAAGACACGTGTTTTTTCTCCCAGAATACTCGTCTCAACATTCACCACTTGACAGGTGTGTTTCACCCAGCACTCTAAATTTACCTCCATGCCTGACTCACAGGCGATCAGCAGGAAAAGCCCCAAAATGCTGAGCAATCTTTTCATTGAGCCTCCTTGTAAAGTAAATAATAATATCTAATTTTGCGGAATTGTCAATAAGCGGTGGAGAATAGTTTATTGACAAACAATGATTTACATATATAATTATCCGCTATGGGGACGGGAGAATTTAGAGAAATTTACGAAACGATGCAGAAAAATATTGAGGAGATAAAAACCACGGTAGAAAAAATCAACCGGTATAGTTTGGAAGACCAATTAAAGTTATGCGAAAGGATAAAATATCTCTTTTATGGCCTAACCAAAACCCTGGTCGACATCGGCAACAAGATAATTGTCGAAAATGACTATCGGGAGCCTTTAAATAATGCGGATGTCTTCATTAGCCTTGCGGAACACGAGATTATTAATACCAACCTCATACCTGGTTTGAAAAAAGTAGTGCTGGCAATTCCCAAGGTAATGCAAAGCAGCAAAGATGAAGTCCTCACGATGATTAAAGAAAGTATGGAATCAATATGCAAATGTCTTGATTCCTTTGCTGTGTATTACGACTTGAAAGACAAGGGCATTTAACTTGAAAACCTTCTATGCAATCGTTGTTTTCATTTTTGGTGCTGCAATTGGTAGTTTTTTAAATGTTCTAATTTACCGGTTGCCCAGAGGCTTATCTATAATTACTCCGGGTTCTTTCTGCCCCCGGTGTAATAAGCCAATCCGCTGGTATGAAAATATTCCAATTTTAAGTTTTATATTCTTAGGCGGTAGATGCCAGAAATGTAAAAAACCCATTTCTCTTCAATATCCGATAGTTGAATTACTGGCAGCATTATTGTTGCTCTGGTCATTTAAGAAATTCTCTTTCCAGGTTAACTTCTTTTTTACTGCCTTATTCTTTTTAATTCTAATCGTGATTTCTGGTATCGATTTCACCCATCAGGTTATTCCGGATATCCTTTCCATTCCCGGGATATTCATTGGGTTGATCTATCAATTTCTTAATCAAAATTTTTTAACGGGTTTGGTTGGTGCATTATTCGGTGGCGGTATTATCTTTCTGATAAGAATTCTGGGTGGCTGGGCTTATAAAAAAGAGGTGATGGGAATGGGTGATGTGTATCTGGTAGCCCTGATTGGTGCATTCACCGGTTTTCCTATGATCATCCCGGCAATATTCTTTGCCGCATTGATCGGCACAATATTCGGAATAATTTATCTTGCACTCACCCATCAAAGCAAAGACAATCCCATTCCCTTTGGACCATTTTTAAGTGCGGGTGGGGCAATTGTGATAATATTCCACCATCAAATAATCCAATTTTTGCGGAGTCTGGGGATTTATTTTTAATCTTGAAAATGGTAAACTTTTCCGATATAATCGTCAATGACCGATAACGCAATCAGAATATTAAAAAACGCAAAAAGTTTGTTTGTGTTGACCGGAGCAGGGATTTCAGCCGAAAGCGGCATTCCAACATTTCGAGGGCGAGATGGATTATGGCGCAATTATTCAGCAACGGACCTCGCCACCCCCGAGGCATTTGCCCGCAATCCTGAGTTGGTCTGGGAATGGTATCGGTGGCGACAGGAAATTATTTCTCGGGCGCAACCAAATCCCGCGCATTATGCCCTCGTTGAGCTTGAGAATCATTTTGAAAAATTTTTGCTTCTGACCCAGAATGTTGATAATCTCCATCAGCGTGCGGGTTCAAGAAATGTCTTGGAATTGCATGGCAATATCTTCAGAACCCGATGTCTGAAATGTGGCAGGATTGACCGGATTGAAAATGCCCGGATTGAAAAGATGCCCTATTGTAAATGCGGTGGGCTGTTAAGACCCGATGTTGTCTGGTTCGGAGAGGCAATTCCCCAAGAGGTCTGGCAGGAATCAATGAAATTTTTATCCGCGGCCGATGTTGCAATCGTCATTGGAACATCTGGCGTGGTCTGGCCCGCTGCAGGAATTCCTGAGATCGCCAGTAACTATGGGGTGAAGACGATCGAAATTAATCTTGAGCCCACCCCTATCACTTCGTTGGTAGATATTAGCATTCATGGACCTGCCGGAAAGGTCTTACCGGAAATCGTAAAAAATTTAACCCTTGACTCAGGCTAAAATTTCGATATAATAAGTAGAATTTTTGAGATGCTGGGTCATTAGCTCAGGTGGTAGAGCATCGGATTTTTAATCCGGTGGCCGCAGGTTCGAGTCCTGCATGACCCATTTTATTTATGAAAAAATCCCAAATCCACAATTCCCAATCCCCCATATATATAAAATTTAAAAACCTGTTTCTGATTTTTTATCGTTTGACTTTTGGCATTTGGCTTTTGGATTTAACAAATTTCGCTCACTGCTCAGATACACTCAGACAAAAACCGGTTGTTCATTTTTTCTATTCGCCTGCTTGTGGTCATTGTATGGATATTTTGCTTGATGATATACCAAAGTTAAAAAACAAATATGATTTTCAATTAAAAAAATATGACCTGAACAATTTTGATAACTATAAATTGCTTGAACAATGGGAAAAAGAAAAGAATATCAAAAATATCGGTGAGGATTTACCTGTAGTATTTGTTGGCGATTCGGCATTTTATGGACCAGAAGAGGTGAGAAAAAAACTGGAACCAGCACTTAAAAAATATGCAGGTATTAAAAATCCAATCATAAAAAAAGATACGATAGAAATAAAACCTGATACTTTGCAGGTTAAAACTCAGGATATCAATTTATATTATTTTTATCAACCATCCTGTCCTGAATGTAATCGTGTTGAATTACTATTAAATGCCCTAACACGAAAATATTTAAATCTTATCGTTTATCGTTACAATATCTTTGATGATACGAGTAAAATTTTCTTTGAAGGACTCGGTGATCTACGGCAAATCCCAGCAGAAAAAAAATTGATTGTTCCGGCAATATTCATCGGTGATGATTATATCATAAAAGATATCAGTGCAGATAAATTGGAGGGTTTGATATTAAAATACCATAACGGCAGTCCCAGGCTTGATACATTAAAATTTATTACTGCGGAAAAGAATATCATTCAGAGGTTTTCTAAATTTTCAATAATCGGTGTTATGATTGCGGGCTTTTTAGATGGTGTTAATCCGTGTGCATTTGCCACGATTATCTTCTTTATAAGTTATTTATTGTTTATCGGAAGACGAAGGAAGACAATAGTCGTAATGTCAATATCTTTTATTATTGCGGTCTTTTTATGTTATCTCGCCATAGGACTTGGTGCCTATGTTCTCCTGAATGCAGTAACTGGGATAAAGATAATTGGAAGGATAATATTTTTATCCTTTGGCATTCTGGCGATTGTTCTCGGTGTATTGAGTTTTTATGATTACTTTGTTGCCCGTACTGGTGCTACCAATAAAATGATTTTACAACTTCCTTTAATAATCAAACAAAAAATCCATAAAGAAATAAAAGAGAAGACCGGTGTCGGTGGCATAATGATTGGGTCTTTCGTAGCCGGCGTTCTCATTTCTTTTCTTGAATTCGGGTGCACTGGCCAGGTTTATTTGCCCACAATTACATTTGCTATCTCAAGAGGGAATTTTGGTTTGAAACCATTCTTTCTTTTGATCATTTATAACCTTATGTTCATACTGCCTTTAATTGTAATTGCACTTTTGGCAAATCTTTTTTCCCGTGGAGATGTTGCAAATATTTTATCAAAAAAGATTCCGCTTATTAAAATCCTCACTGCCCTGCTATTCTTTGGACTGGGTATTTTATTACTTTTATCATGAGATTTATACGGCTCATTTCAATTGGAGTGCTCGTAATTTTTATTCTGTTTGTGATAATAAAATTGCTACCTAATGAAAAGAAGAATCTGATAAGGGATATAAATGCCCTAAAAAATGCAGTGGAAAAAGAAGAAGCAGGAACAATCTTGAATTACCTTGATAAAGACTACCTTGATAAAAATCAACTTGATTTTGAGGGTTTGAAATCAACAATAAGTGAATTTTTAAATGTGGCAGACTCAATAAATATAATGATGTCGGGACTAAAAATCTGGATTGATTCTAATTCAAATAACACTATCTATGCCCATTGCAGTCTTGGCTTGAGGGTGATTGCTAAATATGAGAATGAAAAGGTGCTTGTATTTGGCGGCGTGATACAGCCTGCCTCAGTTAAAGGTTATTTTAGAAAACAGCGAGACAATTATAAAATTTATTCAGCCGAATACTGATATGAAAAAGTGGATAAATGAAATAATTGCGGAACTAAAAAAGTTTGATTTAGAGGTTCTGGTGATTATCTGTTATTCAACTTTTGTATTATTATTTTCGCTCTACCTCAAGCGAACAAGAATATTCTTTCCCAACGAATCTTTTTTTGAAAAATTGCTGGTGCTGGGGATAATTTATGGAATCTCGCCGATTGTACCGATGGTTATCTTTAAAAATAAACCAAAAGATTATGGAATACGAATCGGTGATTATAAGGTCTGGGCCAAGGATATCTTGATAATCCTGTGTATAATGATACCGATTGTTCTGCTTGTCTTCAAATTTACTAACTTCAAGACTGTATATCCGCTTTCCCATACTGCCCGAAGGGGAATCAATAATCTTTTAGTCTATGAATTTGTTCACTTATGTTATATGTTTGGTTGGGAACTATTCTTCCGCGGATTTATGCTCTTCGGTCTTTCAAAAAAGATTGATTCCAGATTGGCAATATTGATTCAGACTATTCCATTTGCCTTATTACACTATCGCAAACCAGCCCTTGAGGCTTACGGCTCAATCATTGCGGGAATTTTTTTAGGGGTTGTTGCAATTCGTGGAAAAAGTTTCCTCCCCTGTGCGATACTGCATTTTTCAATAGCATTGATTGCAGATTTACTGGGATTACTGTTTTAGAATATCCAATTTGGATTAAATAAATTAACATTTTTTAATTGCTGAAAAAATTAATAAGTCGTGTATATCAGTGTGTTGGAGGTGGTTGAGATATGAAATAGGGTATGATGCTCAAATATCAACATTTCTCGCCAGGCAGGAAATGTTGATTTTTGCCTTATAGACAAAACATGTATCAACAGGAAAAAGGTATGTAGTTAAAAAGGGAAGAAATTATGAAACAAAATGTGGTGCTATGGGTCGTATTGGCTAAGACTCTTAAGATTATTTCAAAAATGGGGACCAGTCAGGTGAGTAGGCGACAAGCCCCTGGGTTAACTTGCGCTGCCTTGTGCCATCCCAGTTCATTGTCCAGAGTTCATACTGGCCAGTGCGGTTTGAGATAAATACAATATGCAATCCATCCGGTGACCAAGATGGTTCTTCGTTATTTCCTTCAAATGTCAATTGAATGGGCTGGAAATCATTCGGGTCAGTGACACAGATCTGCTGGGAATAATTTGACTGCCTTGATACATATGCTATCAAATCACCCCTTGGTGACCAGGCAGGTGAGGTATTATAATCACCATGATATGTCAGACGCCTTACATTTGTGCCATAAATATCCATTATATAAATCTGTGGCATTCCTGAGCGGTCAGAGACAAAGGCAATTTCTCGGCTGTTGGGTGAAAATACCGGTGAGCAATCAATCGCACGATTGTTGGTAAGTCTGTATAACTGTTTACTTTCTAAATCAAGAAGATAAATTTCGGCATTGCCATCTTTGGTTAAAGTCAGGGCAATCTTTGTGCCATCCGGAGACCAGTCCGGTGCGTAATTTAATCCCGCATGGGTGGAAATGATTGTCAGTGTCTTCTGATTCAGGTCAAGAAGATTTAGATTCAATCGGTCTTTTATATAAGTTGAATAAAGAACCCTGCTACCATCCGGTGCCCAGCAGGGAAAGAGATTGAAATTATTATTTTTTGTCAGTTGTGTAAAGTTATAACCATCATAGTCAATCATTGCCAGTTCTTTACCGGTTCCTGAACGATATGAAAAGACAATCTTGGTTGTAGAGATTCCTTTTTCTCCGGTTATTGTTTCAATAATTTTATCAGAGAGGGTATGTGCATAATGCCTTAATTCACCAGATAGAGGTAAGGTAAATTCACCGATTTTCTGCTTGGTTTCAAAGTCAATGAGGCTTATCGTCAGATTCGGTTCTTTGCTTGATGCCTTTAATATGACACCACTTTTCTTGGGATTTCCGGTTAGCGCATTTGTATCAGCGAGTATCTCAAAATATAAAGAATAATCAAGGTCAAATTTTATTATTGACTCTATATTTTTTACTTTTGTAATAAAGTCAGGTGTACCCTGGGGATTGAATGGTTCAATTATAATATTTGTCTTTCCGCCCGCATAGTCAGTTAGTCTCAGATATACATCTTGGGCTGAGAGGATTCCAACTAAAAAAAAGTAAATAGAGAATTTAGAATAATTTTTCATTTTGCGGTTAGAAATTCTAAATGTACCTTAAGATAATCATCAGAAAATTCTTCGGGTAAAGGCGGGAGTCTTTTGGTTAGCGCCACCGCCCGGATTGTGGATTCGTTATAAATCTCATCGCCTGAATCTTCTTCAATCCTGATATTAGAAATCACACCATTTTTATCAACTTCAAAATAGACAATTGACTTTAATATTACATCTTTATCCCGGTATGGATTATTCCAGTTCTGGGCAATTTTGTTTAATAAGATATTCAAATAATAAGAATATGTAAATCCCCGACCACTGCCGGTATAAATCTGGGGTTTGATATCAGGAAGTCCATCAGGTAAGCCTTTCTTTTTGGTTTCTTTGGTCTTTTCGGTTTCTTTAGTCCCTTTCGTTTCTTTTTTTGCCACCGCCTTCTTTTCTTCGGGTGGCTTTTTTTCTTCAATTTTTTTCTCGGGTTCTTTTATTGTAGATGGTGGCTCGGCAGGTGGCTCAGGAATACCTGCAACCTTTGGTTGGGGCAAAGGCGCAAGACTTACTTTATAGACTTCCATTTTTGGAATTGACTTGAATGTATTCCTTGAGGAAAGGGCAATCGTGCCAAATAAAAGGAGATGGAGCAAAATGGAAAGGAATGTAAAACGGTTCATTCTTCCTGCGGTATTTCAGCAACGAGTCCTAAATCCTTTACCCCTGCCTTACGCATTCTGCCAATCACTTCAATAACAAATCCATAATCAATATTCTTATCGGCTCTCAGGTAAACCATAACTCCGGGTGGCTTTTTTTCGAGAATCTTTTTTAGTTTTGCTTCAAAATCTTCAAATTTGACTTTATCACCTTCAATAAATAACTGCTTATCTTCTTTTATAGATATTGTAATCCCTTCTTCATCATGAGGTAACGAAGCATCGGTGCGGGGGAGGTTAACATCGATACCAGGGGTCATCATCGGCGCGGTGATGATAAAAACGACCAACACGGTCAGTGCCACATCCACCAGATTGGTAATATTCAAATCTTGAATTAAGCCATTATTCCTATTCGCTTTCAACGAGTCCCCTTTTTAAGCGAGCAAATACCTCACTAATGAAGTTATCAAGCTGGGTATCCAATTTTATTATTCGGCTGCGCAATAAGTTATTAAAAATTAACGCTGGGATTGCCACCAGGAGCCCATAGACGGTCGTGATTAAAGCATCCGAAATTCCTGGTGCCACAACTGTAATATGGGCTGAGCCGCGTGCCCGGATCTGCAAAAATGATTCCATTATCCCCCAGACCGTGCCCAGAAGCCCTAAAAATGGGCTCGCCGTCACGATCGTGCCCAGCACCGGGAGTCCACTTTCAATCGTCTCTATCTCTTTTGCTTTGGTCCGTTCCATCGCCAGTTTGATATTCTCCGCCAGTTGCAGAAATTCCGGATTGCCTGCTGATTTTAGAGTTTTAAATTCCTCGATGCCGCTTTTTAAAATCTTCCCATATGGATTATCCGTTAAAAGATGTCCGAGATTTTCCATTTCCTTAATATGCTTATGAAACTGATAACTCATTAGAAATGATTTGCTCCGCCGGTTCACCACTCCCAGTTCGTAAAGTTTCCTGAAAAATACCGCCCAGGACCAGATGGAAAACACGACCAGAATCACCATGATAATCTGGGCGGCAAGACTGGATTCCAAAAAAACGCGAAAGATATTCACTTTTTCAACCTTTCCTTTGCCAAGGATGCCTCTGGAGCATTAGGAAACTCCCGGATCACCCTTTCATAATATGTCTTTGCGGTCTTGATATCTTTTGCCTCTTCATAGATGATGCCAATTTTATATAAGGCAGTAGACCGTTTGTTGCTCTGAGGATACTTATTGATCAATTCATTGAAGGTATCCACCGCATCCTGCCTTTTCCCCATTGAGTAATAGCATTCTCCAATCCAGTATAGGGCATTATCTGCGAGCGGCGAATCCGGTGCGATTTTTAAATAAGATCGAAACCCGGTTATCGCTTCATTGTAATTCCCTTTCACATAATTGAGATAGGCTGATTCATAAATCATTCGGGCTTCCGGACTGACCGAGGAAACTTCTTCAGAATCTGGAGAAGCCCTTTTACCCCGGGATAACTTTTCGTTTATCTGGGTTAATTGGGTTTCGAGTTCACTCAGGCGTGTATTTAACATTTCAATCTTTTCGGAAATCTCCTCGGATTTGGTATAATAGTCAGTTCTTAACTGGTTTGTTTCTCTTGACTGGTTTTGGAGCAGACTATCAAATTTTATTGTATAAAATCTCAAACTATCCATTTGCCAGTTGAAATTATTAAAACGGGTTCGGCTTAAACAGCTCAAACTTCCCAGCAGGGAAAGAGTCAAGATAACAAGCGGGGGTATCAGGAGCCAAAATCTAAATTTTGACTGATACCCCCAGGGATGCTTCGAATTGATCTTAATTTCCATAAATTTTACTTTATTATCACAAATTCACACCGTCGATTTCGTTCCAGGACCTTTGGATCCAATGGCCTTTCTTCACCGTAACTTACGGTCGAAAGTCTATCCGGTGAAATGCCAAGCATAATTAGGTAGTCCCGAGCCGACTTTGCTCGACGCTCGCCAAGAGCCATATTATACTCAGCGGTCCCGATTTCGCAACAGTGGCCTTCTATTAATACTTTTACATCCGGATACAACTTGAGCATCTCGGCATTCTTTTTCAAAGTCTCAGCGGCATCCGGGCGGATATCGGATTTATCAAAGTCGAAGAATATTCGTTCCAAAACAAGTTGTGGTCTAGTTTCCACAACGGTCGTTTCTTTAGGAACAACGACGGTCGTTTCCTCTGGAGCAGGTTCTACAGGTTTTACCACCTGCTTCTTTGGGCAACCAAAGAATACAACAGCAATTAATATTATAGGGATAGTTAGTTTAATATAGCGCATTATGCCTCCTTTCATGGCTTAATTATATTAAAAATGCATTCAAAGTCAAGAAAAATCGGGTCTGCAATTTCCTATTATTCAAAGGCTTAAATATTGGTACACCTTTTTAGACATTAAGGTATATACTGGAGTCAATTTTTTTGTGACTGGAAATCGTTTCTGTAAAAACTATTGGATAATCAGAACCGATGAACCCGAGACCCTTGAATATTTTATATTCAGTAGCGCCTGATTCGCATCTTCTAATTTATATTCATTTATTTCAGTTCTAATCTTGAATTTCCCTGCAAGATTTAAAAATTCCCGGACATTATCTCTTGATGTATGGGCGACCGAGGTCAAAGTCTTTTCTGGATAGATATGGGAATAATCAAATCCAGGCAGGGGCGTGGTATAGATACCTGCTGAGACCACAATTCCTCCTTTATCAATCTTTTTCAACGCCTTGACCAGCAGTTCGCCGCTGGGAGCAAAGACAATGACGGCATCGAGTAAAGTTCCCATCTCGTCATCAATCCTCCCTGTCCATCTTGCCCCGAGTCTTTGGGCGAGTTTAAGTTCTTTTTCTGTCCGTGATACGACATATGTTTCGATACCGAGATGGTTGCAAACCTGTAACAAGATATGGGCACTGGAGCCAAAGCCGAATAAACCCAGCCTTCCCGAGTTTTTTAGACCAGTAGCTTTGAATGCCTGATAGCCAATGACCCCTGCGCACAGAAGTGGAGCAACTTCACTATCACTATAATTTTCTGGAAGTAAATAAGCAAAATCTTCATGGACGACCACATATTCTGCGAATCCTCCATCCGCATCATAACCAGTAAACATTGGGTTATCACATAAATTTTCCCTTCCCGACCTACAGAATCTACATTTTCCACAGGTCTTATACAACCATGGGATACCGACTCTATCTCCAGGTTTATAATTTTTAGCACCCTTACCAAGCTTATCAACCCGTCCCACAATCTGATGCCCGGGAATGACCGGCATTTTGTGGGGTGGTAATTCCCCTTCCACAATATGTAAATCTGTGCGGCAAACACCGCAGACATTTATTTTTAATCTTATCTCATTATCTTTCGGTTCAGGAAGCGCAATTTCTTTTAACTTTAATGGTTCGCTTTCCAAAGGTGCTTGCTGTTCCAAGATCATTGCTTTCATATTGAAAACTATATTGACTTGGAGTGAAAAGTCAATAGGATGTTATGTGAAGTCCTCACATTTTTATAGAATGTTTTATTTAGACAAAATGAGACCTATAGGCAAAATTTGTAAAGATGACCGATCATCAAGTTCTCGAACAAGGCTTTAGCCTGCGGATGGATATCTCTAAATCCCAAGGAATTACACATTCTGAAGGGTGCGGCTACCATTAATAATCCAGCACCTGTTTTGGCGCATAATAATTTCACAAAATGGAAAAGACTCAAGATATTGTGCCCTTTCTTGAATAATTTTTCTATTCGAAATTTCTTCTGATAAAATTTTTTAAAAATTCTTCGGGAATATTTAAAAATATCTTCACTATTCCTGGATCAAACTGTTGTCCCGCACATTTCTTAATCTCCTCTATTGCAATTTCGAGAGTGAGCCCTTTACGATACGGTCGGTCACTCACCATTGCGGAGAAGGCATCACAAACTGCCAGAATCCTTGATTCCAAGGGAATCGCCTCTTTTTTCAAACCCTCGGGATAACCCGAACCATCCCAGCGCTCGTGGTGGTATAATATCCATTTACTAATCTCAGCAAGATTTTTTATTGGTTTTACAATGTTCATACTGTGGATAGGATGATTCTTTACGATTTTCCATTCTTCTAAGTTCAGCGCCTCAGGTTTTCTTAAAATATCCTCGGGAACCGCAATCTTACCAACATCGTGTAATAAGCCAGCAAAATTGATCAGGATCAATTTTCTATCCGGAAATTCCATTCTTCGGGCAAGTTCAAGCGCCAGTTCGGCGACCTGTGCCGAATGTCCCCGTGTCGATGGATCGCGCATCTCAATCGCCTGGACCAATGCCTGGACCGATTCTACTGTCATTTCTTTCATTTTCTCAAATGTTTGAATTCTGTCCATGGTAACTACCAGTTGGCGGGCAATCCCTTCAATATACTCAATCTCTTGTTTTTCATATCCCCTTTTCCTTTGAGAAAAAATTAGCAATGTTCCAATCGGCATACCTCTAATGACCAAAGGAACTCCGGCGCATATGTTAAAACCGAAATTTTGGATGAACGATAAAAAATCTTTATGACGAAACCCCGTTCCTCGAGTGCATATTGTCTTTTTACTTGTTATCACTTCTTTAAGAAAATCCTTACCCTGGCTTAGAACCCCACTATGGAATGTATCGTTAAGGTTGTAATTGTTATAGAGGATAAAATCTCCGGTCCAAGCATCAATGGTATAGATCGCCAGGGCATTGCAATCAACGATTTCAACAATCGTCTTTTTAATCGCCTCCATGATACTTTTGGAAGTCAATCCACTGAGCAAAATCCGATCCATTTCCCACAATCCTTTAAGGTGGATGCTCTTTCTTTCCATCTCGCGGGAAATTCTGCGGAGAGATAAGGTCACAATTAAAAACAAAATTGCACCAAAAAGGGTGAGGATATCAAAGATGAGTATTGGTAAATAAATATGTAACAGGTTCAAAATATACTTAAGTGCCATTAAAAATAATGCAATCCCGAAAAAAATCAATATCTTACCCCACTCCTTTCTGGAACAAAAAAATAATATAATCGCAGAAATTATCAATAGTCCGATAGCTATTAAATTAAACATAAATCCCATTTTTGCTCTCCATTAAATTTAAAAAGAGCAAGGGGCAGGTAGAAAAATTCCACCTGCCCCGAACCTCAATTAAAATCTCCTTCTCCAGCCGAGTTCCTGGATGCTCATTATGCCGTTATAGAAGAGCCGAATCTTCTGCGCCACTCCAAGATTATTAAGCCGGTTTAATTTGAGCACAATCATCTTATCATCCCGGTAGGCAATCTCGCCCCGATATTTCGAGCCATCAATCATCTTTATCTCATAAAGATGGACAGGTCCCATAAATACCCCTCCAGCGAATTAATCAATCGGTGGCGGTGGCGGAGGAGGAGGGAAAGGAGACCTTACCGTATCGGAATCTGCATACGCGACTGCAGGTGCAATGATATCAACTGTTGACCCGATTATTGGGTTATTATGCGGGCGGAGGCTCAAGCCAAAAATGCCGCCCAAGACCAAAAGAATCATGATATATGTTATTGCTCTTCTCATGCTGACTCCTTTTACCTTCTTATATAGCAAAAATCATGCCAATAAAAATTCATGAAATTTCATGAGAAAAACGAATTTGGTAACCCCGCAACTGAGAAAATTTTTCCCAATTATGTGGAGTCCCTAAGATACTGGAAAATACGCTATTTTAATGGGATCTCATTGGGAAAATTTTTCCCAGTTGTCCGGATCACCATTGAGGTAAACTCGTGACTGGTTTATGGGGATAGAGAATATTTTTTTATGTAGTTATACAATGTCCTCCGATCAATCCCCAGTTTCTTTGCTGCCCTTGTCCGATTCCAGCCTGTCGCGTTCAATGCCTCGAGGACCGCCTCTTTTTCCAGTTCCTCTAAAGGTATTATCCCCTTTTTGGGTGCTGCAAGACCGATGTCTTCCATGGTAATCAAATCCCCATTGCAAAGGGTGACTGCCCTTTCAATCACATTCATCAATTCCCGGATATTCCCGGGCCAGTGGTAGGTCTTTAACCGCTCCATCACGCCAGGGGCAAAGCCCCGTATCGGCTTACCCATCTCTTTCGCATATCTCTCCAAAAAGAATCGGGCAAGCTGGGGGATATCAACGACCCGTTCACGCAAGGGTGGAACCGTTATCTTAAAGACATTTATTCGGAAGTATAAATCCTGGCGGAACCTGCCCTCTTCTACCTCAATTTCAAGGTCCCGGTTAGAGGCGAGGATGAAACGGACATCAATCCTCTTCGTTGTCGTCTCACCCACCCTCCGGATGATCTTATCCTCTATTGCCTCAAGCATCTTTGCCTGGAATCCAGGGGTGGTGTTGGAAATCTCGTCTAAGAATACTGTCCCGCCTTCAGCCTCTTCCAGTAGACCCTTCTTATCCGCAATCGCACCGGTAAATGCACCTTTTTTGTGTCCGAATAATTCAGATTCCAGCAAAGTCTCAGGGATTGCCCCGCAGTTTATGGATAAAAATTTCTTATCCCGGCGTCTACTCCTTAAATGAATCAAACGAGCAAGCATCCCCTTGCCGGTTCCGGTCTCACCGTATATCAAAACTGGGGCATCGGAATTGGCAATCGCCTCAACTGTTTTATATATTCTTCTCATCTTCGTGGATTTGCTCAACAGATAACCTGCGCCCAGATCGCTGATAACCTTGGTCTTCAGAAGAATGTTCTCCTCGCTCAAATTACGGAAGGCAATTGATTTCTCAATGACCGAGGCAAGAATCCTGGCAATGGTGATTAAAAAATCCCGGTCCTGTTCATTGAAGATGGAACCAATCATCCGGGAATCGAGGTAGATTGCACCGATCACATTGGCACCAACCACAAGCGGGATACACAGGATGGAACGAATCTGGTTTAAAAGAACACTTTTTCTTATATTAAACCGCGGGTCATCAAGAGCATTGGGAACAAAGACGATTCTATTTTTATTTATTTCGGCTATCGCGGTTCTGGATAACTCACCCGCATCTTTGATTGTCTTTCTGTCTATATTCCTGCCCGCCACAAATTCCATCCCTTTTTCGGTTTTGATGAATACCGCTCCCCGTTCAGCCCTGGTTGCCTCTATCACCAGATCAAGGATATTGACGATAAAGTCTTCATCACCAAGTCGAGAACTTATGAGTTCGGCAAGTTTAGAGAATGTCTCAAAATATTGAGCTGAAATAACCCTTCTTGAATAGTCACGCACCACCAGAGGATAGAAGCTTAATTTGAGCTTCTCCACCCTGTTTAGTTCCAATGTCCCACCAAGGGCATGGAAAATCCGGGCTACTGATTCCAGTTCCTCAGCAATCCCTTTTATCATCTCCTGGGCAATACCACGGTCAATGATTGATTCGATCTTCAATCTCTTTAAATATGCATAATCATACAAAAGTTCTTTCTCTTTCAGATATGTGAGATTCTCTTCGATATCCAGTTCCCCAATCACCTTGAGCCGGAATTCATTGATCTTTATCAAACCATCACCAAGCCAGTATTCCCGACTACCTTTTATCGCAATATCTTTTAACTGCCGGGCAAAACTGAGTCCCTTTTTAAAATCCCCTATCTCATAATACGCCTGGCTCGATTTTAGATATACCTCTCGCTTGATTGAAATCTCAGCGCCTTCTTTTTCCATGATTGCAATTCCTCTCTCAATATATTCCTCTGCGAGTTCTTTCTTTCCCAGCACCAAAAAGATAAGTCCAAGTCCTATAAGATATAAGACCTCATGTTTTTTCTTCAAACTTTCCTCAAGTATACCCTTTGCCCTATCAATCTCTCCGGTCTTGTAATAAATCATTGCCATGCCATAATTCGCATACGCTGAATCCGGGTCAATATCTTTTGCCCGCTTATAATAATCAAGGGCGTTTTTTAATTTCCCCGTGATTTCATAGATATTTGCCAGACAGAGAGTAATTGTGCACTCCTGAACACGATTTTTTAGTCGTGATTCTATATTGAATGACTTTTTAAAAGTATTCAGTGCTCCCGTAAAATCATTCGCATTAAGGATTAAAAACCCTTTATTAATCATCGCTGCGCCCAGGGCATTTAAATATTTAATTTTCTCAAAATTCTCTATCGCAATGTCAATATACTTTAAGCCACTTTCAATATCTCCGGTCTGGATAAAAAAAGAACTCAAAAGATTTGCAGCATAAGCCAGTTGCTTGATCATGCCTTTTTTATCGCAGAACTCAAGCAATTTTCTGCCGATTTGCAATCCATCAGTGTGATTGCCCCTAAACCATTCCAATGTTGCAAGGTAGTATAATACCTCGGCTTCAAGTTCAGGCGCTTCTATCTTCCGAGAAAGTTCCTCAGCTTCCTTAAGTATCTTTTTTCCCTGAGCAAAATCCTTTAAACAAATATAACAATAGGCAAGACGGTTGAGAATCTCAACTTTGTTTTTTTCTTCGCTTGCCGTTGCACTTGCACTCTTTAAATACTCAATCGCCTGCCCATAATCCCCCAGATTTGAATATGCCTTGCCAAGACCAAATAGTCCGGCAACTTTGAATTTCTCTAATCCAATCGTCTTATTGTAGCACTCAATCGCCCGGTGATTCTCACCGTCAAGAAGATAAAGTCCGCCCAGACGGAGGAAAACGGATGCTGCATCTTCCGAATCCAAGTTATAGACAGATTCAAGAGCACTGGTATAAAATTTTATCGCTCCCTTACGGTCATTTACTTCTTCTGCGACTACTCCTGCATTGTAAGAATAATAAAAAGCCTTTTTTGGACAACCGATTTTTTTATACAATCTTGCGAGCAATGGATAAAAGACCTCCGCAGGGATTGTCTTTTCAATCACTTCAATAATCTTTCTGCTTAAAAAAACAACCTCTTCTTCACTGATTTCTTTTTCAATAAGACTCTTCAAATACTGATTAGCCACTGTGAAATATCTCTTTTCACCGCGCCGTTCCTCCTTAATCATCCCCTGCATATGCAAAAACTCGAAATCGGCAATCTCCATTTCGGGTAGAATTTGCCAGAGAACCGAAAGGTCGAGAGGGAAATCGGCGATCATCAGAATTTTTAAAATGGCAAGGGCATTTCCACTAAGCCTTTGCAATCTCCTTGATAATAGTCCGGCGACATTTTCTGGAATTCCGGCACGGTGCAGTGTTTCAATATCAATTTCCCAGTGATTGATATAGTATCTTAAAATTCTTTGATTATGAAGTTCCTTCAGGGTCTCCACAATGAAGAGCGGATTACCCCCTGTATGCTGATATAACCAATCGATGAAGGATGTTAAATCTTGCCCATCTCGGGGTTTGATTTCAAAAAATGTCCTCTCAATCAATAATTGAACTTCGTTCCGGGAAAATGGTCGCAAATTGAGTTGAAAGAAGTTTAGATCTTTAACTCGCAGTTCAGAAGTGGCTGTGCCAATTAGTGTGATATTGGTCTCCTCAAGGCTATGCCCGATGAATCGCATTAAGCCAAGTTCATAATCACTCAATTCATCGAGGTCATCAATGAGTAAAACAACCCTGCGGTTACGGGCATATTCAAGTAAATGCTCGGTGATTTCAGCAAAGATCTGAAACTGGTCTTCCTTATCGGCAAATTTTAAATCTTTAAAATTTATAGACCTACAGATAAATTCGTGTAAGTAACCTTCTTCTCTCCCGGTATAAGAAAAAACTTCATAATCCTGAAATAGATATTTATATTTCAACTCTTTTAACAGGCGGCTCTTCCCAGAACCGGTCTCGCCGTTGATGATCACTGCCTCACCTTTTAATCTTAAAAGCCTTTCCATTATCTCTGGTATCTCAACAAATATTGTAGGTGGAAGAGAAACTTCGTAAGGAGGAATCACAAATTTCCTCTTGGGCAAAAGATCGGTGAAGACTTCATATAATTCCGGAACAGTGGGTCTTAAACAAGGTTCTTCTGAAAGGAGACGAAGAATCACATTGTTCAACTGCTCGGGGATATTTTGTATTGGTCGGAGTGGTAATTTCAAATTGGTACCAGACAAAATTTCATAAATTATTACGCCTAAGGAATAAAGGTCACTGCGCTGGTCAATCCCGATTCCCTTTAACACCTCTGGTGCCACATAACCGACCGTGCCATATTTTTTAATCTGTCGGGTGGTAATGCCGGCAAAACCAAAATCAATGAGAACGATCTTCTTCGCTTCAGGATTATAAATAATATGTTCGGGTTTCAAATCGCTATGAACAAATCCTTTATTGTGGAAAGCACCGAGTCCATTAATCACCTGGATTAATGCCTCAATTAACTCATCTGATAACCCATGAAAGAATTGATTTATTGGTTTTCCCTTGATGTAATCAAGAACGAAATAAGCCCGGCCATCAGGGGCGGTATTGTATTCGTGGGTAGGAACAATATTGGGGTGGGTGAACTGCGCGAGAATCTGAAATTCCCTCTTGATCAGATCATTGAATTCGGGCAAATTCTTCCGGGCAATCTTTAAAATATATTCCCGGTTTTGAAGTGAAACTTTATAGACTGTTGCGTAATTCCCTTCTTCAATTTTTTTAATTATTTGATACCGACCGATCCCGGCTGGCAATTGCGGCATACATTGTAGTTTAATCTATTCCTTCTTTTTGTCAATAGCATCTCGTTTAGCCAAATTCGGTATTTTTAGAATCTTTTCTTATAGAAATGGCAGGTGGGTTTGGTTCCTTTTCGGGCATAATAATCCTGATGATAATCTTCGGCAGGGTAGAATTTGGTCACCGGCAGGACCTTTGTCACCACTTTATAGCCCTTGGACCGGAGAATCCCGATCAGTTTTTCGGCAATCTGTTTTTCTTCTTCATCATTATAAAAAATCACTGATTTATATTGTTCGCCGATATCCGGTCCCTGACCATCGGGTTGGGTGGGGTCATGAATCTCGAAGAATAACTTAGCCAATTCTTCATAGGATACCTTCTCTGGATCATAAGTAACTTCCACGGTTTCATAATGACCGGTTGTGCCGGTTTTTACTTCCTGATAAGTAGGATTCTCCAGGGAACCACCCATATACCCGGAGACTGCCGAAATCACTCCTTCTTTTTTATCAAAAAAATATTCCACACCCCAGAAACAACCACCTGCAAAATAAGCCTTTTTTGTGTTCATACTATTATTCTAACTATTTCCATTAAAAAATCAATATCAGGTTGAAGCAAGTTTGGTTGACATTTTAACGAAATTGATTATAATATTAATGTTCCTGGAGGGCTAGTCCTAACTGGCAAGGCAGCGGACTTGAAATCCGCCGGGAGCAATCCCTTGGGGGTTCGAATCCCTCGCCCTCCGTTAATTGAGAATAACGACCAACCCGGAGAGGTGGCCGAGTGGTCGAAGGCACCCGCTTGCTAAGCGGTTTCTCATCGAAAGATGGGACGGGAGTTCGAATCTCCCCCTCTCCGTCTTTAAATCTTTGGTTTCTGGTGAAGATTAGGGGCAATCAGGCATAATAGATTTATCATGAAACAGGAGATTAGAGTTAGAATTGCACCCAGTCCTACCGGTTTTTTTCATATTGGTAGTGCCCGCACAGCGCTTTATAACTGGCTTTTTGCCCGGCATAATGGTGGCAAATTCATCCTCCGGATTGAAGATACAGATGTCACCCGTTCCTCCCGAGAGATGACTGGGGTGATACTGGAATCGCTTAACTGGCTTGGCCTGGAATGGGATGAAGGTCCCCAAAAAGGCGGGGATTTCGGACCATATTTCCAATCTGAACGGAAGGAAATCTATAAAGATTATGCCCAAAACTTACTTAAAGAGGATAAAGCCTATTGGTGTTACTGTACGGAAGAAGAGATAGAAAAAGAAAGAAAGGAACATTTTGAAAAAAAATTGAACTGGCAGCACCGCTGTCGGGAGAAATTTTCTGATGAAGAGAAACAAAAAAGAAAGAGTGCCGGTATCAATCCGGCATTGAGGTTCAAAGTGCCTCTGGAAAAAAAGATTGTATTTGCAGATATCATCCACGGAACAGTTGAAAAGAATGCCTCGGATATCGAAGACTTTGTAATCATCAAATCCGATGGAATGCCAACATATAACTTTGCCTGTGTGATAGATGATTACCTGATGCGCATCAGCCATGTTATCCGTGGGGTTGAGCATATCGCCAATACCCCTAAACAAATCCTCCTTTATGAAGCGTTCAATTTTCCGATACCGTCTTTTGCCCATCTGCCGGTAATCCTGGGCAAGGATAAAAAGAAATTATCGAAACGCCTCGGAGCCCGCTCCGTATTAGAATACCGGGATGCCGGGTATCTTCCCGATGCCCTGATTAACTTCCTCGCCCTGTTAGGCTGGTCACCGGGTGGTGATGAGGAGATTATGAGTCGGGAAAGGATGATTGAACTCTTCTCGTTGGAGCGAATTAATCCGGCAAATGCCATCTATGACGAAACAAAACTGGAATGGTTGAATAATCACTATATCATCAACCGGATTGATGAGGCAACTTTTTTAAAAAACATCAAACCTTTTGTCCTGGCAACCGGTTATATTACCGAGGAAGAATATAACAAGAATAGAGACTGGGTTGAGCGGGTATGCCTTTTGATGCGTCCGCGTCTGAAAGTTCTAAAGGATATTGCCAATGCAAAGTATTTCTTCAGTGAGGAATTTCTCTACGATGAAAATATTCTAAAAAAATATCTTGATGAAAAAAGCATCAGCCTGGTTAAAGAATTTACTGTTATTTTACAAAGCCTCAACGACTACCGCGCCCCGGTGATAGAAGAAAAGCTGAGGAAATTCTGCGAAATGAAGAAAATTAAAGCCCGTGAATTAATCCACCCCCTGCGTGTTTATATCACTGGGACCGATGCTGGTCCAGGACTCTTTGAAACAATGGAGTTAATCGGGCAGGAGAGGTGTATCAAAAGGATTTCTAACATCATTGCGCAATACGAACGTGGAACAAATTAATGTTGAAATCCCCAAAAAGGATATTGAAGCGTTTTTAAGCCTGCCAGCTTTTTTGTCCATCGTCTCTTCTTCCATTGAGACTTTTAAAAAAGAGACCATCGGTTATCTCGTGGGTGTTAAAGGCGAGAATAAATATGTAGTGGAATACGCCATACCATACCAGACCGCAGAGAGTAGTTTTGCCCATGTGACGATTGATTTAAAGAGGGTGGAGAGGGTAAACTCAATATTACGACTCCTCTCCGAAGGTTTAGAATACATCGGCGAATTTCATTCCCATACCGCGTTTGGCGAATCGCGGGCTTATATCACGCCCTCGGCCGAGGACCTTTTGACCACAGTCCCCGGAGAATTGAATATCATCTGTGCAGTAAATCCCAAAAAACGCGCGATCCGTTGGTATGAGAATAAAAAAGGGGTGCTGGTGGGCACTGTAGGCGATTATCGGATTGAGATTGGTGGATATTTTGTCAAAAAACCCGCGATTGGCAAAAAGTATGAACGGGTAAGGATAAAATGTCCCTCGGTCACCGGCATCGGGGTTAAAAAATAAATGGCGATATTCGGAATTGGCATTGATATAATTGAGGTGACAAGAATAAAATCAGCAGTGGAGAAGCACAAAAATTTTGTCGATAAAATCTTCGCACCTGAAGAATTAAAATTTTCCGAGCGGGGGGTCTTCCGGTATGAAGAACTGGCCGGAAGGTTTGCGGCAAAAGAGGCGGTTTTGAAGGCGATCAAGACCGGCTGGCGTCGGGGAATAAGTTACCGGGATGTAGTAATCCTGAATGAAAAAAGCGGCGCTCCCTATGTAGTTTTGTCCGGACGGGCAAAAGAGATATGCACGGAATTAAAAATTGATAAAATTTTTATTAGCATCAGCCACACTAAAGAACTGGCTGTCGGTCTGGCAATCGCCACGATTTAAAAAAGGAGCAGGGTATGAAAAAAATCGTCTTTTTGTTCGATGGCCAAGGTGCGTTCAAACCCGGCATTGGTCGGGAACTCTATTCCAAATATCCGAAGGCAAAAGAAATCGTTGATCAGGGCTGTGAAATCCTTGGTTATGATATAAAAGAATATTTGTGGGGTGAAAAGGCGAGTGAAACGAGCAAGATGACGAGCATTGCCCAGCCCGCAATAAGTTTAGTTTCTCTTGCCTACGCCGAAATTCTTAAGGAAATGGGGATTGCTGGCGAGGTCTCCTTGGGCCATAGTTTAGGTGAAGCAACCGCTATCGTCTACTGTGGTATTACGGATTTTACTGATGGTATACGTATGATCCAGAAGCGCGGTGAGGTGATGGAAAAGGGTGCAAAACACGGTGGGATGATGGCAATCATCAACATTGACCAGAATCTCCTGGAAGAGAAATGCCGGCAAGTGAGCGAAGAGATAAAAGAACCGGTGGTAATCGCTAATATCAATGCCCCTAACCAGATTGTAATCTCTGGTTCCAAGACCGGGATTCAAATGATTGCCCAGTTTGCTACAAAGAATAGGGGCCGGGGGATTCCTTTGGATGTCGGAGGTGCCTGGCATAGTCCTTATCTCAAAGAGGCTTCAGAAGAATTCAGCGAATTTTTAGATACGATTCCATTTCGCACCCCGACATATAAGTTCTTTTCGGTGGTGGAACAAAAAATTCTTACCGATGGCATGCAGATTAAAGATTCTTTAAAAAGACAGATGCTTGCAAGAGTAGATTGGGTGGGGGCGATTAATAGTTTAAGGGCACAGGGTTATGAACATTTTTTGGAAATTGGACCGAGTCGGATTCTGAAAGACCTGGTAAATAAGATTGACCCTGCGCTGCACTGCGATTCTGTCGCCCTTTATCCCGTACTCGAAGATTTACTCCCCAATCTTGCCTAAATAATGAAAGTAGCCCTCATCGGCTGCGGCCGGGTTGGAATAACCCTGGGATATTTTCTAAAAAAGGCAAACCACCTCTTTGGAATCTATGACAGAGATAGAAAAAAATTGCACCTGGCGTTGCGCCTTCTGAAAATAAAAAATAATCCTGATTATGGAGAGTTAATCAAAAATTCAGAAGTGTTGCTGTTTGCCACTCCTGACGACGAAATTTTGAAGGCGTATAAGCAGGCCCGAAAATATATCAAAGACAAAAAATATTTATTTCACTGCAGCGGGTTACTACCGGCTGAAATCTTCCCAAAGGATAAATTTGTCGTCCGGGCTTCAGCCCATCCTTTTGCTACCTTTCCTGTTATTACCTTGCCCCCGCTCCAAAAAAAGTACTTTTTATTCCTCCAAGGTGATAAAGGATGCCAAAAAATTGCCCGGATGATATTTCCCAGTAAATATTTTTTCATCCGTCCCATGAAAAAAGGGAAGAAGGGTTTGTATCATTTAACCGGTGTCTTCGCCAGCAATTTACTCGTTGCGCTGGGAACTGGTATCAAGATGATGACCAAAAAACTCAATTGGCAGAAAAATGATTTCTATACTATTATTCTTCCTCTCATGCAACAAACGATTGATAATATTAAAAAATACGGACTCCGCAAGGCATTGAGTGGACCCATTGCCCGGGGTGATATCAAAACCATCAAAGCACACCTCCAAATTTTACAGAAAGACCCGGCTCTCAAGGAGGTATATCGTACGCTCTCCCGTTTGATTATCCCTTACGGACCTCTGAAGGCTCAGTCCCACTTAAAGAAACTTTTGAAAATGAATTGACTTTTGAGCGAAAAACATTAAAATAAAAAGTATGGTAAGACGGCACTGTTTTTATCTACTGTTCATTATTATCTCTTTATTCTGTGCCCATAAAGCCCCACCTTTACGCATCGACCGGGTCGATCCAAAGCTTACCCGGGTGATCCCATTTTATAGCCATCAAATCATTCTCAATTTTTCCGAGGAGATAGATTCTCTAAGCATGAACCCGGAAAACTTTTTGATTTACACGGAAAAAGAGACCTTAGAGATTATATATGTAACCCATGGAAATACTCCGGATCAGATTTTTATTTTCACCCCAACAATGCGACCGGGAGAGTATAATCTGCAGGGGCGGGTTTATGACCGGAGTGGACGGAGTGGTTTTTTTAAAACAAAATTCATCTCTTCAACAAAGAAAGACACCATTCCTCCCCTTCCGGTCTCTTACTCAAAAGGACCCAAATCAAAAAAATTTGTCGTGGAATATTCCGAACCAATGGATACAAGTTCTCTGAAATTTTATATCGTCCCTGCAAAAAAAATCCCCCCTATCTGGCGAAATCTAAAAACCCTATTGCTTGACCCTGGGAGTGATTCATTCAATTATGATACAACTTACTATCTATTCATCCAGGAGATTAAGGATTTAGCAGGAAATGCTGCACCACCATTTATCACCACCATCACTCCGGATTCATTATACAAACCTTTATTCATAAGGGGAAAAGCAGTAGTAAATGATACACCGCTGATCAATGGGATTGGCATTCTTACGCGGACCAGGCCGTTGGGAATAAGCACAGTTGAAAAGGGGGAATTTTTGTTTGAAGTGCGCGACAGCAGTAATTATTACCTCCAAATCTTGGGTGCTAATTGTTACGGCGCCGATTCGGTATCGGTAGTAAAAGAAAATTTAATCAAACTGTTGCCTGGAGTTGTTAACATTGATTCCCTTATTTATTAGTATCATTGCCGGCATTTGTTGTATTCTGCTCTACCGTAAAAAAGTGGGACAGCTGTTACTCCGGCTCGGTGCGTTATGCATTTTATATTTACTCATCAGTAATTTTAGTTTTCAGTATCAAAGAGAGATAAATTCTTCTCCACCAATAATGCTGGTGGATTTTTCACCAAGCGTCTTGCCCCTTCTCCATTCAATTTTTGGTATACTCGACTCGCTAAATTTTCCGTTTCAAAAATTTTTTTTCAGCGATTCAGTATATGCGGATACGACCGGGGTAAATCCACGATTCACCAATATCACCCAAGCCCTGACTTTTGCGGCAAAACTTGTACCATCGGCAATAATTCTGATATCCGATGGCAACCATAACCTTGGACCTCCGCCCGAGGAAATAATCAAAGACTTCAAAATTCCGATCTATTGTTTTGGGGTGGGCGAGCAGATAAAAAGCAATCAGGCAATTGCCGAAATATTCTACCCGGATTATGCTTTTCTCAATGATACAATTAAAGTTGAAGTTGTTATTGAAGCAACGGGTTTGGGCAATAAAATTGGTAAGATAAACTTAATAACAGAGAAGTCTACCCTGAAAAAGGAATGTAAACTTTCCGAGCAATATGCCCGCCAATCAGTAGTCTTTGATCTCGTCCCGACCCGCACCGGCACCCAACGCTTTAAAATAAAACTGGAACCCCAGGTCTCAGAATCAAATTATCTGGATAATGAACAAGAATTTCTGATAACGGTATTTGAAAAAAAGGCATCGGTTTTATACTACACTGACCATCCTTCATTTAATACATTCTTCATCAGCCGCGCACTTAAAGAAAATCCGGACATCGAACTCGCCTCGGTCATCCAGATTGCGCCGGGTCGTTATGAGGGCATTGGGAAATGGGTGAATGAAAATCGTATAGTATTATCAGCCTTTGATATCCTTATTCTGGATAACATTGACGCCATTACTTATGATAAAAAGTTCCGGGATTTTTTAGCTCCGAAAAAAGGGCTATTGGTCTGTGGCAATATCTATGGAATGAGCGCTGCCCTCAATGAGATACTCCCTTTTAAAGTCTCCGGCAGCCAGTACCTGCAGGATTTACCGGTTAAAATTATCATTCCTTTTTCAATCCTTGCGCCTGGCATCGAATATCCGGCCGTTTCCCGGATTAATCAGGTATTAGGAGTGAATCAGAATGCCGTCTTGATCGCCCAAGCAGGTTCTTTTCCGGTATTGGGTTATCGAAAATTAGTCTCGGGCGTTGTATTCCAGATCAACATTTCGGATCTTGGTGTGTGGCAGTTCATCCAGAGTAATTTAAATAATCAAGATATCCTTAAAAAATTGATAAATGATATCATACGGTTTCTCTCGCCTTATGGTGGAAGCACACGGCTCTGGGTAAAAATCCCGAAGAGTAAATACCATCCCGGAGAGATCGTTAAACTCTATCTCAAAGCCTACGACCAAAATCTCCGTTTGGGATCCGGGGGCGAATTCTATCTCGAATATCAGAATAAAAAAATCCCATTCATTGAAACCCGACCTGGATATTACGAAACTCAATTCTCGGCCGAAAAAGCCGGTACTTATACCTTGTGGGTAAAGGGAACGCTCCAGAATGATACCCTGCATAGCAATCCATTAAATTTGGAGGTCACGGCAGAAGAGAAAGAATACGAAGAGTGGCTCAATGTGTCACGGCTCGAGCAAATCGCCAAAATGACCAAAGGTGCCTATTACGATATCTCAATGTTGAAAACATTTAAGCCTCCAGCTGGAGAAACAAGATACGAAATTATAAATTTTACCTTTGATAAACCATTCTTTTATCTTCTAATATTCATGCTCATTCTGATTGACTGGATTATCCGAAAAAAAGGAGGGATGGTATGAATCCTCAAGAACTCGTAGCCCGAGGATTCTCCCCTGAATGGGCAGTCTTTTTGACTTCCATGATTCCAGTGGTAGAATTGCGGGGGGCACTGCCTCTGGCAATCAATCTTTTTAAAATTCCCTGGCCCCGGGCATTTTTGATTTCGTTCCTGGGCAACATCCTGCCTGTTCCCTTTATCCTTTATTTTTTGAAACCCATCACCAATATTTTGTCTCGCCTCATTTTATTCAAAAGATTTTTTGATTGGTTATTCACACGCACCCGCAGGAAAAGCGCAATGATTGAGAAATACGAGGAAGTCGGTCTCATGTTATTCGTCGCCATCCCTCTCCCCGGGACTGGTGCCTGGACTGGTGCGCTTTTAGCCTATTTGCTAGACCTTGATTATAAAAAAGCCCTCTTTTATATCGCCCTCGGGGTTTTTATGGCTGGAATTATTGTCACCTCCTTATGTCTTATGGGTTGGATTGGAGCAATCATTGCTGGCTGCGGGATACTATTATTTTCTTTGTTAAGAATTCTTAAATAATCAAACTCATGGCGATGCCGGTGAGTATCGGCACCGAAAAATTATCGTCCCAGGGCAAAGGCAAGGCTTCAAAAAATGTTGAGCATAGTGCACCCCAAAATAACACCGCGAAAGAAATATTTAACAAAGAATGAAGAACAAAGACCATCAACACATTGGCACCGAAATAAGCAAGGCTACCAATCAATGTTTTTTTAAAAAGTTTCGGACCTTTTATATTCTGACCGAACATTGCCGCAAAGGTATCGCCCACGATGGTAAATGTGCAGGCAGCGATCACCACCGGTCGCGAAAACAGGAATGCGGTAATCAGACAACCTAAAAGGAGATAGGTTGCACCACTAAGGTTCGTCAACTCGTGGCGGCGGAGAAAAGAACCAAAGAAAAGAATGAAACCTTCTTTTACTCCATTGACATGAAGGCGGATAAAATCTATTGCTACGATGATCATGGTGACTGTAAAAAGCAGGGAACGAGCAGAAGTCTGGGGCAAAAGGTAGTATAAAACCGGAATGAATATTGCCCAAAGATTCAATAGTTTCCGAAATATTTCCGCCTTGAGCATCGTTTGGGGTTTAAAATTGAACGAGGAGTGAGAATTTGTTAGAAATACCTAAATCATTATGGGTGATAAGCCCGTAGTCAAAGAGTAATCTCTGATACCGTAAACCCACACCCGCAGTGAGACGCTCACCATAGCGACCGACACGACCATATATTCGCTGCCGGAACGCCAGTTCAATACCCTGGAGGAGGAAAAAGTCATCCTGAGCAAGGTCTTTGACGATGTCGGTTTCGATAATCAAAACAGAATTTATTTGATCCAGAGGGATCTGCGGAGCTCCTCCGATGGCGATTTTTGAAGCAATATACTCCCGATTGTCACTCTCCCAATAGATGGGTGAGAGGATTATATCCCGGATACTAATACCCCAGGTGAAATTTTTTAGTGCGAACCTAAGACCACCATCCACTCCTGCTCCCCACCCCCTTAGCACAGAGAGGTCGCGATAGTAAAATTTTAGATTTAATCCGTAGGCAAAAAAGTTCTTCGTTTTACCAGCATTAAGATAAAATACCCAATCGTGGGTGGCAACGGTATCGTAAGGGATCGGTTGATTATCATAACCCGGGGGTCGGGTGGTATCAGGAAGAGTCGTTAACTTAATACCACCTACCGAGACTAACTGGAAACCAAGTCCATAAGCAAGATTTTTCTGGGTTATCACCAAAGCACCAAATTCATTTTTGACCACACCCGAGAAATTCTCCGCGTGCATGAACTGCAATGAGCGTTGCAGGAATGGTGAGAGGGCAGGATTCAAAAGCAGGGCGCTCAGATCATTACCCTGAGCAACACCCGTTCCACCCATGCCACAAACCCTTCCACCGACAATTAGATCCTGAAATTCACCAGCGTATTTGGTCGCGAATCCTATTGTCCCAACCAAATTATAGATGATTACCAGAAACCAAAATTTTTTTATACTCATGATGCGATGCATTTCACTATCCCTCTTAAATATTTTTTTATTCTTGTACCATGGCCATGACGTGCCCGCACTGTGATACGGAATTCATACTCACCCGGTGGCACGACATTGCCGTTTTGGTCACGCCCATCCCAGACAATAAGCACTTCCCCAGGGGGTTTTTTTAATCCGTCAATCAGGTTACCTATTTTCTTACCTGTCTGATCATAGATATCAATATCAATCCGGGCTTCATCCGTGACATAAAGGGCAAGTGTGGTTCCTGGCTGTGTTTGAGTAAACACTTTAGGAAAACAACCCACAAAGATAGCATCTATGGCGATCCAGAGATATTGTCCACCTTCTTTCTCAGTTATAAAAACCTGACCATAGCGCCGATTGATAGTAATTCCTCTCGGAGAATGAAATTCGCCCTGTCCGGTTCCGGTCCGACCTTCGGAGATGATATAAGTCAGCTGATGATCAAACTTATGGATTTGGTCATTCTTTTCATCGGTGATATAAATATTCCCAAAGTAGTCAATCGCACAGTAAAGAAAATTTGCCTCAGCGAAGCCGATTTCAAAACTATAAACCGAGTTTAGAAATCGGCCCGAAGTAGCAAAACGGGAAACCCGTTTACCATCGTTGTCAGTAATGACAATAAACTCATCACGATAATGATTATGGGGAGCGGCAGCATCGATGACTGCTATCCCCATCGGATGGTATATCTCACCATACGCCTGTCCTTCCTTGCCAAAGGATTTTATCAATGAATCCTCTGGCGAATAGACATATATCTTTGAATTATCGTAGTCGGTTACATAAAGATTATTTTTTGAATCAAAACTGACACCAAATGGGCGTCCAGGAAGTTTTATCTCACCTATTATCTCTAATTTACCTTTGGTGTATTGTAATTTGACGACCCGTCGGTTACCGAAATCGGCAAGCGCAATCAATCCGTCTTCATTAGCCACAATCCCTTTAGGCTGGGAAAAAATCTTTTCGTTCCCATAAACTCTTACTTCCTTTAGACCAATATTATAAACAATCTGCCCGGACCCTGAATTTACGGCAAAGACTGTAAGTTCATCGTCATCACGCTTGGTCCGGGGGTCATCAAGTTCTTTTAATTTTACAGCGGTAATGCCTTGAGGGTCATTATAATCAAAATTCGGACCGATGAAGAGACGGAGGTAATACTTGGAGGCGCGATAAAAACCAAAGGTATGTTCAAATGGTGGAACCGCCAAGGTCTGGGGTTGATACTCACTAAGGATAAAGAGAATAATCAGGCACACCCGATAATTATAAGGATTTTGGTCGTTTTGTCAATGGAGCGTAAGCTTGAACATTGTTCAAAACTGGTAATCCCAATTCATAAGTAGGATACACCCCATCAAAAATCACGAGCATCCAAGTCCACCTATCGCTTGACATGACAGTCGCTTTTGATATAATTAATCGTGCAATGGACGCAAATCCTTGATGTCAATTTAAATCGTCTCAGTGAATCTTTAAAATTTATTGAGGATTATATCCGGTTTGAACTCAAAAATCCACGACATTTGGAAAAAATCCGAAAATTAAGATATGATTTTTTTTTACTAAAAAAATCTCTTTCCCTCTCAGAGATAATCTCCCATCGCTGTATTAAATTGGATGCAGGCAGAACTCCCGATTTTGATAGAATCCCCCGTTCCCAGGAGACTGACCTCATCCTGGCAAATTTTACCCGGGCTAAAGAAGCATCCCGAATCATCGAAGAAATCCTGCGTTTGAAAAATAAAAAAGCGGGCCGGCAGATGAAGGAAATAAGGTTCGGCATCTATGAAATAGAAAAGATTGTTCTTGAAACAAGTCAAAAGCGATTCAACCCTAAATTATATGCAATCATCGATGAAAAATATCTTGAAAAAATAGAGCTAAGGGAGACAGTAAAGATTCTCCAGGAAAATGGTGCGACGATGATTCAATTGCGGATAAAGACCCTTCCGGATAAAAAATTTTTTCAGGTTGCCGAAAAGATTAAAAAGGCAATAACCAATCCCGAGATCAAATTTATCATCAACAATCGACCGGATATTGCCCTGGGGACCAAAGCCGATGGTGTCCATTTAGGTCAGGATGATCTGCCGCTCAGGATTGCCCGCGCGATGCTTGGAGAAAAAGCCATTATCGGAATTTCTGCCCATAACTTGAAGGAAGCCCTGAAGGCTGAAAAAGATGGTGCAGATTATTTAGGGGTAGGCGCGATATATCCAACCCAGACCAAACTGGACACCCAACTCCGGGGTCTAAATTTAATCCGAAAATTGAGAGCTAAAATCTCCTTACCCATCATCGGTATCGGAGGCATTAATGAGAAAAATTATCGCGCAGTCATCAGGGCGGGTGCAGATGGAATAGCTGTTGCCTCATATCTTTTTGAAGGCAACCTTAAAGAGAACCTAAGGAGATTAAAGTTATAAATTGTTGATTATCAATGCCCTTGAATTATTTAAATTTTTATTTATACTTTAATGTAGGGAGGCATGATGAACATTACGATCTCGGCACGAAATTTTACCTTGACCGATGCAATAACTGAGTTTGCAGGTCGTAAACTTGGCAAGTTAAGGAGGTTTGAGCATCACATCATCGATGGTAATCTAATATTGGAAAAAGATAAATCAATCAGTATCGTGGAACTCACACTCCGGGTCAAACACTCCACCATCACCTGCAAAGTCAATACCCAGGATATATATCAGGGGATAATTGATGTGGCAAAAAAAGCCGAAAGGCAGTTACAAAAATACGAGGATAAATTTAAAGAACGAAAAAGAATGGCTGCCAAAACCAAGCGCGTATGACCAAAATAACTGCCAAAACTTTATACGAAGAGAAAAAAGACGATTTTTCGTTTGAAATAATTACCGGAGAAGATTTCCTCGCCCGCAGGATAATAACGAGCTGTGACATTTTTAGACCCGGACTTGCCCTTGCCGGCTATACCGGTTATTTCTTGAGCGAAAGGATCATGATCATTGGGAAAACCGAGACTTCGTATCTAAAGACCCTGGAGGAAAAAGTAAAAGCCCGGCGCATCGCCACAATAATGCGATTAGGCACTCCATGTGTGATTGTCACCAAGAAACTGGCCATTGACAGAAAATTTATTGATGAAGCACAAAAAAGGAAAATTCCGATTTTGCGGACGCCGATGTCTACCACCCCATTCATCCATGCCCTCTCTACCTATCTGGATTATAAACTTGCCCCCACCCTTTATCTACATGGCACGCTGATGGACATATACGGCGTTGGAGTATTATTTCTGGGAAAACCAGGCATCGGCAAGAGCGAATGCGCCCTGGACTTGGTGGAGCGTGGCCACCGTTTGGTAGCAGATGATCTGGTAAAGGTGGTCCGTCGGGGTGAGATGTTAATCGGCATGGGCGCGGAAAAAAGCGATAAGCTTAAACATCACCTTGAAATCCGTGGGGTGGGGATTGTTGATATCTTTCGGATCTTTGGAGTAAAAGCCGTCCGCCTTCGCAAAAGGATTGAAATAATCATCGAACTCGTTTACTGGTCCGAGACAAAAGGTGAGTATGAGAGATTGGGCCTGACCAAAAAAACTAAAAAGATTCTGGGCGTGGCAATTCCTTATATCAAGTTACCCCTTACCCCGGGGAAGAATATTTCGGTTATCGCCGAAGTTGTAGCAATGAACTATCTCCTGGAGTTAAGGGGTATAAATGTTGCCCGGGAATACAACGAAGAATTGCGCCGCCTACTTCTAAAAAGGGAAGTTCCCAGTGTCCATTTTGACGAGGATATTGAATGATTAAAGGTGTAATAATTGGTCATGGAAACCTTGCACAGGCGCTGCTAAATACTGTGGAAAAGATTCTCGGCAAACAGGAGATGGTCGAAGTATTCTCCAATGAAAACTTATCCTGCAGTACTTTGACTGAATTGTTAAAAAAATCGTTGGGTTCGGATGGAGACGAAAAAATCGTCTTTGTCGACTTACCCGGAGGCAGTTGTGCAATCTCATGTCTTAATATTCTGAGAGAAAACAAAAATTTAAAGATTATTTGTGGTGTCAATCTTCCCATGCTTTTGGAATTTTTTCTTTTGCGCGAAAAATATCGGGTAGACGAATTGATACCGATTTTGTTAAAAAAAGGGCGGGATAATATTATGATTTTGGGGAGTGTGGATGAAAACCCTCGGTGAGATATTCGAACACTCGGTTAAAAATTATCCAGAAAAAATCGCCTTAAAGAAGGGCAATACAGTTTATACCTATGCCCAATTAAAAGACCGCGTCCTCGCACTCCAGCAGTATCTCCTCCATCTTGGTTTAAAACCTAAAGAGCGTTTTGCCATCTTAGGTGAAAACAGTCCGGAATGGGCAATCAGTTATCTGGGAATTTTGCGTGCGGGTCTTGTTTGTGTCCCTCTTGATGCCCTGCATTCCGAAGCGGAATTGCTCCATATCCTTCGTGAGAGTGAGGCAAAGGGTGTGTTGGTCTCGGAACTCCATAAATACAAAATCGTTGGGCTTAAAGGCGACCTCAAGAGGTTAAAATGGATCATAAGTATGGAAGAGATCAAGAAACTCCCCACCCCAACCGGGGAACATTCAATCAAGATCGAACCTGATGCCCTGGCGGTCTTAATCTTCACATCTGGAACCACTGGACTGGCAAAGGCAGTCATGCTCAGTCATAAGAATATCATCGCCAACCTCCAATCAATAGAAAAGGTCATCCCGGTTTATCCTACAGATACCTTTGTCTCAATAATCCCTATGCACCACACTTTTGAAGCCACCTGCGGATTCTTATATCCTCTATATCGGGGGGTATCCATTTATTATCCCCCGAGTCTAAAACCCAACGAGCTAATTGCCACTTTTAAAGAGGCAAAAGTTACATGTCTAATTGCAGTTCCCCTTTTGTTTGAAAAATTTCTTGCGGGTGTAGAACGTAAAATCGCCAGAGCTCCCCTGCCAGCTAAATTGTTATTCACCACTATGAGTGGTGTTACTTCTATTTTTAAATTCTTGCGCCGACCATTCTTCAGTCGGATACGCAAAGAGATGGGATTAGAAAATTTGCGGCTGGCAGTCTCTGGAGGAGCTGCTTTATCAGCAAAAGTTGCCCGGGGTCTGGAAATGTTAGGTATCCCAATTTTACAGGGCTACGGATTGACCGAAGCCGCGCCCGTGGTGTCAGTAAATCCTCCGGATCGCCCCAAAAACGAAACCGTGGGTAAACCCTTACCCGGAATTGAAGTAAAAATTTCTGAGCCGGATGAAGATGGTATAGGGGAATTAATGGTGAAAGGGCCTAATGTGATGCTCGGCTATTATAATAATAAAGAAGCGACTGCGGAAGTATTAAAGGATGGCTGGCTTTATACTGGGGATTTGGGTTATATCGATGCCGAAGGATACATTCATATCACAGGACGAAAGAAAAGTTTGATCGTGACCGCCTCCGGCAAAAATATAATTCCTGAAGAGTTAGAAGAAAAATTGCTGACGAGCAAATGGATAAAAGAGGTTCTGGTCGTTCCCCGAATCGATGCCTGCACCAAAAAAGAAGAAGTTTGCGCTTTAATCTTTCCCGATTACGAACTGCTTGAAGAATATAGCATTACCCACAACCTCAATTTACAATTTAATGATATTGAGAATTTAATTCGGGAAGAAATAAAAAAGGTCAATGAGGATTTGCCCCCTTATAAACGCATCACCAAGTTTGAAATCCGAGAAGAAGAATTTCCTAAGACCACGACACAAAAGATTAAAAGACATATGTTCCTTGAACGCAGCATCAAGGTTTAATATTAAACTTCTCCATCAATCTTTTTTTCACAGGCGGTGGCACCAGTTTTGAGACATCTCCACCCAGCGCCGCAATTTCTTTGACTAACGAAGAACTGATAAAGATATAATTCTCTGAAGGCATCAAAAAAAGGGTTTCGATATCTGGATTCAATTTCCGGTTCATCAGCGCCATCTGAAATTCATAATCAAAATCAGAAACCGCACGGATTCCCCGAATTATCGTCCGGGCCGATACCGACTCAACAAATTCCACTAACAACGAAGAAAAACCCCTAACGGTCACGCGAGGATTATTTTTAAATATCTCCTGTATCATATCGATTCTCTCCTCAAGGGTGAATAGTGTTTTTTTTGGACGGGCACTGACACCCACGATTATCTTATCAAAAATCCTTATTGCCCGGTTTATCACATCTACATGACCGTAGGTGATGGGATCAAATGTTCCGGCATAGACCGCCTTTCTCATCATTCACTCTCCTTTAATTTTAAAAAAGAAACTATTGTTTCACCATACCGTTTGGTCTTTATTATGGAATATTCCTCAGGGATGGATGGAAGATTGAAACCCGAATATTCTGCAACCACAACACTTCCTTTGGTGATAAGATTTAAAAAGAGCAGGATCTTTAAGACCTCTGTAAGATATCTTCTCTGGTAAGGTGGATCAATAAACACAATATCAAAATTCATATCCTTGATCTTCTTTAAACCCGGCCGAAAATCCTGTTTTATTACCCTCACTTGCTTCTGGAGTTTTAACATCTTAATATTTTTGAAAAGAACATGGGGATCTTTTTCGATGAAAACACAAAATCTTGCTCCACGGGAAAGGGCTTCAATACCCATCGCTCCAGTTCCGGCAAAGATATCAAGCACTGAGGCATCAATAACCAAGTCGCCAAGGATATTGAATACTGCTGCACGAACTATCGCTTTCGTCGGTCTGATTCCGGTTGGAGCAGTCTTAATGTTCCTACCTTTATAGATTCCCGTTAAAATCTTCATTTTTTAGCGAATCCCCCGAAGCACACGGATGTGCTTCGGGGGCGTCTAATAAAGTTATGATTTATGTTTCTTATTTAATTATCGTGGGCGTAATAAATATCAACAACTCGCGGTCTTCGTAAGTTGTTGTCGTCTCACGGAATAAAGCACCGATGATGGGAATATTTTTAAGAATCGGTATCCCCCGCACATTCTTTGTTTCTTTCTTTCGGATAAAACCACCGATGACCACGGTATTCCCATCTTTCACCAAAACCCTGGTATCGGCCTCGGAAGTGGTGATTATCGGACGTCCGGCAAGGGCTGAAGCACGGTCTAATTCACTTACCTCAGCATGGATCTCCATCGTTATTTCTTCGAGGGAATTGATGTGAGGAGTAACTTCCAGTTTTGTACCCACGGTATAGAATTGAATAACCGTATTACCTGCCATATCTCGGGTTGGGATACCGAAACGCTGACCACCGAGTATTGATGCCTTTTTGTTATCCACTGCTGAAACCCGTGGTGCTGAGATGGTATTTGCCTTGCCCTTCTCTTCGAGCATGTTTATTGTAGCATTTACCTGGGCCAAGGATGGAACCGTACCAACATTGAAAACCCCATAACCCGCGATTGCTGGGGTGGGATTACTTGTCACATCAACTCTCAAAAGTCTGCTTTCCAGCCCTTTGAGTGTCCAGTTGATACCCAATCCCTGAGACTGCGAGGCATCGATATCCACCACCTTCGCCATAATTTCTACTTGAGGTGTCGGGGTGTCGAGAAGTTTGACCAACTGTTTAATCTTTTCGTGAATCGGCTCCACATCCGTCACAACCACCGAATTCGTCCGTTCATCGACATTTGCCTTACCCTTGGGTGAAAGCATCGCCTGTATTTTATTTAACATCTCAGAAGGATTAGCAAATTCCAGTTTATAGATGTTAGAAATAAGAGGCAGATCAAAATCTTGTTTATCAAGGTTTTCTGCGGTATCGACCCGAATCACACCAGGATCCTCACGGTATGCATACCCAGCTGCTCGTAGAATTATCTCCAATGCCTGTTTCCAAGGAACATTATGCAATCTCACCGTAACCGTTCCCTTTACATCCTTTCCCGCGACAATGTTCACCCCAGCATACTCAGAGAGTGCCCGCAAAACGGTTAAAATATCGGCATTTTCAAGGTCGATGCTGATCGGCCGGCCTGTGATACTTACTGGTGGCCGGGCAGTAGGAACTACCGGTGGAGGTGCTTCGGTGGGGACGGTGCTCATCGCCTGGGCTGTCAAAGCCTGCCAGGTGGGGATAGGTGCTGTGAGTCCGGTGAGCAAGGTTACGATAAAATTGTTACCTTCAGTGGTGGTTAAAAAAGAATAATCCTGATTCAGTTTGGCGACTACCCGGACCAAGTCGGGTTGCCCGGCAAAGCCAGTGATGGAGATCTCTTTTATCCCGCCGCTATTGAGAACATAACTTCTACCGGTGAGCGCACTGGAAACCCCTGAACAGTCAACAACCAATCTTGAGGGATCCTTCAAACTGAATGCATTGGCGATGAAAGGACCATCGGATTCAATGACCAATTTGGTATTAACTCCTTCCGATTTTACCACTATATCCTTGATGATTGTTCCATTGAGCAGTGCGAGAATTGAAAGAATTGTTAACAAAAATTTCATAATTTACCTCCTTTCTTTTCCCTCTTGGAGTCGTAATTCATACTTGGTCACAACTCCGGCATGCATGATTTCAAAAACTATTGCCTGATTATTAATTTCACTAACATGACCACCGGCAACGCGGTCGCCACGCTTTAAAATGTAACCATTGTCCTGGCCATCTTTTACCAGTGCATAGTACCCGCGGTCTCCCCACAAAATCCCGATGAGACGCAAATTTTCCGGACTTAAATGGCCAGTCTTACCACCACCCAATTCGAGCCCGAGCAAAGGAACGAAGGGATCCCTCCGACCAGCGGGTTCATAGTTATACTTCTCTACCGGGAATAGCGAATCGGCGGCGGGTGTCTGATTAAAAATTAATAAAACACAGATAAGATTAGCGACGGCGTGGAATACCACTTGGCACCTCCTGTGTTTTAGCCACAGTGTAAGTAATTGCCTGCAATTCGGCTTCGGTGCTTCGATCCTTCCCCGGAACGATCTTCACCGAAGGCACATTAACAATCCGGGGAAGATTGCCGAGATTGGAAAGAAATCTCCCCAGTTGATGATAGCCACAAGCCACCTTTATCTGAACAGGAATCTCGGAATAATTCTGTCTCGCCACCGGGCCACCAGGTTTGAATAAAAGAAAACTGACACCCGCTTTGGTACCCGAATTAGAGATCTGCTGAATCAATTTTGGAATCTCTTTTTCCTGAGGCAACATCTCTTTCGCCACTTCCCATTCGGCTTCCAGTCGGGCAATCGTCGCCTGCAATTCCGGGAGCCGGGCTTTCGCCGCTTCGGCTTCCTGAACTTTTATCTGCAATGAATCTTTTCTTGCGGTAAGGGCTTCAATCTTTTTCTGATTCGCAGCATAGGGGAGTTTGAAAAAGAGCACGAGCACAATTATCAAAATAATAAAAAACGCAATCGCCTGTTGGGTTTTTGTCTCCTTTAAATTCATCTTGTACCTCCTGCTGAATCAATCTTAACATTTGCGGTTAAGGTAAACTCCATCATCTCCTGTTTCTCCACAGTCTTTTTTTCCAGAACCGTGAGGTCGACATTGCCAATGTAGGGTGATTCCTCCAGACGATTCATAAATTCCGCAACGAGTAGATTCGATGCAGTCGTGCCCTTGATGTCAATGTTCTGGGAAGAAACATTGAGCATTGTCAGCCATGTGAATTCTGGGAGGCGTGCAGATATCTCATCGAGGATGTGAGCAATAAGAAATCTATTCCTATTTAGTTCTTTAATTGGGCTGAGGAGGGTCATTAATTCCTTCTCGCGTTTTTTCAAGCTATCCACCGTGGCGACATACACTTTTAATTCATCAAGTTTCGTCTGTAATTGGGTAATATCACGGTTTAATCCACCAATCTTACTCGATTGTATAATCAGAAATAGCGCGATAATGATCACAACCACCGCAATTCCCAGGATATAAAGGGCACCCAATTTCACGGCGGGTAACTTAATGGCTGGGGCCCCGGGTTTTGCGGCTTTTGCCTTTGGCGCTTTCGCCTTTTTAGGGCTAGGCGATAGATTTATTTTTATCATTAGTCCCCCCTTAATGCAAGTCCGACAGCCTGAGTAAGAAGCGGTCCCACAACCTCAACCCCTTCGGGTGCAAAGATGGAGGGGTCATATAAAATGTTCTTAAAGGGATTGAAAATTTCTACATTCATATTCAATCTTCGTTTCAGGTAATCAACCATATTTGCAATTAGTGCACCCCCACCGGTTATGTACATCTTGTTCACACGTTCTTCTCCGGTCACCGTAGAAAGAAATTGTAGACTTCTCTCAATCTGTGTGCTCAGGTCATTAACAAAGGACTCAAAAACTGCGTGGATTGAATCGCTCGAGGCTCCCACCGGAATTGTTCCTTTTACGGCATTTGCGGCATCCTCATAGTTAAAACCGATCTCTTTCTGCAACTTATTGATATAAGAGTTGACACCGTAATAAACATCACGAGCAAGCAATGAGGAACCACCCTTTATAACATTGATTATCGTCATGCCCGCCCCGATATTAACCAAGGCGATGAGCTCATCGGGACTGGGTTGATAGTTGTATTCAAAGGCATTCTGGAGCGCAAATGCCGCGGTGTCAATGATCACAGGATTTAAATTTATTTCCTTTAAAAGGGCTGTGAGGTTGTTTATGAGTTCGTTCTTTGCTGCAACCAACACCACTTCTTGCTGATTTTCACCGTAATTCGGATTGACCACATCAAAATCAAGAGATACTTCATTGATATCAAAGGGTACATATTGTTCCGCCTCCCATTTTATCTGTTCCCGGGTCTCGGCTTCACTGAGGCGGTCCATTACGATTCTTTTTATTATCACATCCCTACCTGCTAAACCAATCACCACATCCCGAGTGGTGATGTTCCTAGTCTCAAAAAGCGTTTTTATTGAGTCCAGAACTGCTTCACGGTCGATAATCTCACCTTCCACAATTGCATCCGGCAAGATTTTGGAAATACCGTAATTTAATAATCTCTTGGTCTTGCCGGGAAGAAGTTCTACTACCTTGGTTTGGCTTGACCCAATATCAAGACCGACCACTCTCTTCTTTTTTCCAAACATACGCACTCCTTTGCTCTATTTTCCCAAATCATTAATTTAAACTAATCTGGGGCTATTCCCCCAAAATTTTAATTTGAATATTATATATATAATTGCAAGAATGTCAAGAGTCAATTGCGCTGAGCCTCTCCACATTTTTATAAAATGTTTTATTTAGTGACAATAAAACCTATGGGCAAAATTGGTAAGGGCATCCAATAATTTCAGTGTCGGACAAGGTTTTGATTGATGCCCTTCGTAGGGCAAGCCTTTCGCATTGCATAAATAAAAAGTTAGTCGGGTGGTAACCGGTAAAATGGTAGGCGCAGGCTTTAGCCTGCGGATAAATGTTTTTAAATCCCAGGGTATTTCGCACCCTGAAGGGTGCGGCTACCGCTAATAATTTAGCGCATAAAAATGATTTGACAGAGAGTGGAGAGGACTTAGTCGATTTCTGAGTCCTCTCCACTCTCTTGAAGTTATCTTTCACACCTAATGGGCTATCAATGGCAGAGAAAAACTTTTATTTATATACAATTATCAGTGTAGGACAAATCTTCGGGTTTGCATTCTTTAATTCTTGCAAGGCTAAAGCCCTGCGCTACGAGAGGAGAACAGCCAGACATTCTCCGAAATAGATTTTATTGTCACTAAATAAAACATTTTAGTGGAGAAGATTCAGGCAAGATTTCCGGATGCGCTTAATCCCGTTTCCATAATCTTTTTCATCTGGTTCTTTTTCTATTCTGACTCACAAAAAACCGCACCGTATGCAGATCATTCAAAGAGAATTTTAACATTGAGGTGTTTTCGGTTTAGAGGATTAGCAAAAATTCAGTTATCTGATAAGAACAAATTTTTTACTAATCACTCTATTTTCCGCCTCAAGTTTTATAAAGTAAATCCCACCGGGAACGCACCTTTTGTGATCATCCTCACCATCCCAGTAAACAGTCTTTGCCCCGGCAGGCTCATGCACCCGATTGACCAGCCGCCGCACCAGCCGGCCCGTGACATCGTAAATATGCAGGGTGACTGTGCCGGTTTTAGTGGTAGTATAAGTGATTGGAACATGTGCGCCTGTCGGGTTAGGCAACTTGATGAGAACCTGCGATGGATTTTTTTCAAGGGAAAAGTTTTCCTCAATGCCTGGAGAATAGCCAGTATGGAAAACTTCGTGCTCCGAAATCAAAGTTCCGCCCAAGTAACCACTGGCAATAAATATACCTAAGTCGCCCAGTGCCGTCAGGGTCACCACGATTGGTGAAACATTTCCTACTGGATGTGGTTTTGGTCTATTCCAGTTTGTCCAGGTATTGGTGTATGGGTTATAAGACCAGATCTCATCGCTGGTCCCTCCGGTTATCTGGCCACAAACAAGCCAGAGCTCTTTGTTTATCCGGTCTATACCACTGGGCACCCGATACCGACCCACCATTCCCGGGATCAGTGCAGGTGTGCTCCAGTTGATTTGTGCGCAGTTATTGGGGTTTATCCTGCCCACAATATAATCACTCCGGTAGACCGCTGAACCATCATAGCCACAGGCCACAATAGCAAAGGTATCAATTATTCCACCTGCTGCACAACCCCGACCCGGACCAGGGATATTGGTCGCTTGGCTCCAATTATCAAGGTATGTATCATAAAAGTAAACATTGGTATGGGGTAAGACGATGCCTCCCCAGTTACCACCTCCGAAAGTGAAAATGAGGGAATCTTTATAAACACCAGAAACCATATCAATATTAGCCATCGGACAATCTGCACCCCTTGTCCACTGTGAAGAAACAGGATCGTAGATCTCGACCCGGGCTATGGGTGTGGGCCAAGAATCAGTACCACCTATCCGGTAATATTTACCCCGAACCCCCTGGGCTGTTCCGTAAGCCCCACACCCATAGGGATTGATTGGTCCCGCAATCCACTGATCTGAATTTATCTCATAAATCCAGGTCTGATGGGTATAACCCGCTGAGGTATTGAGTCCGAATACCATATATCGACCATTATGCAATGTTGCCAGGGAGTGCCCGGAGCTCGGCTGTGGAAACTGAGCCGGCAGAATCTCCCAGAATGTTTGATTAACGATACCAGTTTTCACCAATGTATCATTCAGGGGATTCATATCACTGGTTAAAACGGTAAATGCTTTGAATAAGTAAGACATACCGACATTGACACCACTCCTCCATTCGTCAAAGGTGATGGTAGTATCCGCGCCCGGATAAAGAGTTACATTCTGAATGCGGTGATAGATAACAATCCCTGAAGAGTCGATTTGAAAGTGGCCCTGGAAAACCTCTTGATTCCCTCCGAAGTTTTTAAATATTGCGGTAGGATGATATATCGTATGGGGCAGCAGATTCTCCGGAGGTTGAAGAATGGCAATCGTGCCCACATCATGGTCCGGTATGTATAACATTCCATTTATCGTTACATTGTCAATTGCCCCATACCATTGCCAGCCACCGCCGTCATCATAGTAGACATAAACCTGGATTTTTGGATAGATCTTATAGGCACTAACATCTGCCGAATCCCATTGCCCTAAAACATCGGAGGTGTAAATTCTTAAAGGCACGACACGCCAGGTGCTATCATCAAAATATTTAATCCCCATCTCTAACCGTTCTGCACCGCCGAAGAAATTGTATGTTACACCCCATTTTAACCAGGTGGTGGTGGAATCCGGAACAATGAGCGGAGAAAGGGCAGTATCTTTAAACACAGGTGCGCCAGGACCAGCCGATGCATCATCAAACCATAAACAGAAATCTTGGGCATCAGGTGGTCTCCAACCCGGGTATAGATTGGAGCTTGCGATACCCCAGGCATTGGGGAATTGATAGCTACTGGTGTGTGTCCAGTCTTGCCATCCCGTTTCAAATGACCAGACGATTGTCTGACCAACCTTAGTCTCATGTCCTCTGCTTGCTGCAAGTATCATAAATCCCATCAACAAATATCCCATTTGGACTCCTTTTCTCTTAATTTGATAAATTATACCCACCCCTTTAATCTTTGTCAACTTTTTATCGATATTAGACCGTTGATTTTTCTTTAGCCCACGGATATAATAATCGTGATGGGATATAATTTCCTTGATATCCTCATCAAAAAAAGAAACGGGGAGAAACTCGATGCTTCTGAGATTGAATCATTGATTAATGATTATACCGCCGGTCTGATCCCTGATTATCAATTCGCTGCCTTCCTAATGGCGGTCTATTTTCAAGGTATGGATTTTGAAGAAACAACCTTTTTAACCAAAGCCATGCTCCAATCCGGCTCCATTCTCGATTTATCAGACATTAAACTGCCAAAGATAGACAAACACTCCACCGGCGGGGTAGGCGACAAAATCTCCCTAATTCTCACCCCGCTCGTTGCCAGCTGTGGTATCTGTATACCCATGATTTCCGGTCGGAGTTTGGGTCATACCGGAGGTACCCTGGATAAACTGGAGGCAATTCCTAAATTCAGAACCGATCTGAGTTTGACGGAATTTAAAAAACAGCTAAAAACAATCAATGCTGGTTTTATTGGACAAACCCAGGAGATTGCACCGGCAGACCGATTAATTTACAGTCTACGGGATGTCACTGCCACGGTTGAATCTATTCCGTTGATCACAGCCAGTATCATGTCCAAAAAGCTTGCTGAAAACCTTGATGGTCTGGTGCTGGATGTAAAATTCGGCAATGGCGCATTTATGAAAGATTATAAAAAAGCAAAACAACTTGCCCATTATCTGGTCCAGACCGGCAAGAAATTCGGAGTAAAAACGATCGCTGTTTTGACCGACATGAATGATCCCCTGGGTGCTTATGTGGGTAATGCCCTGGAGGTTATGGAGGCGATCGAATGCCTAAAAGGAAAAGGTCCTCCAGACCTAATGGAACTCACCTTCACCCTTGCATTACTGATGCTTAAGCTTGCGGAAGTAAAGGGAGGAACAAGACTTTTAAAAGAAAAAATTGTGAGGGGTGAGGCATTGAGGAAGTTCAAGGAGATCATCATTGCCCAGGGAGGTGATGCGCAAGTGATAGAAGACTACGGAAGACTACCCATCGCCCAAAAGCGCCGTCTATTTCATGCACAAAAGAGTGGTTATATCCAAAGGATTGATACACAAAAACTGGGTATTTTAGCGACGAAACTGGGGGCTGGGCGATTAAAAAAGGAAGACCAGATCGACCCGGGTTGTGGTTTTAGAATTTACAAAAAGACAGGGGCACGGGTTGATAAGGGAGAACCGCTGGTAGAAATCTTCTCTGATGATAAACAAAAGGCAGAAGCAATCCTCAATGAATTACCCTCGGTGTTTTTGATTGGCAAAAAGCCTAATTACCGATACTTAATCAGGGAGATTATCCGGTGAAATCTCGCAATTTTCTTGGTACAATGATTCAATAAATTTTTCCACTACATACGGGTCAAATTGCTTACCGCTAAAATTCAGCAACTCTTTTATCGCCTCCAGCTTAGTCTTCGGTGGACGATAAGGCCTTTCCGAAAGCATCGCATCGTAGGCATCCGCCACCGCCAGAATCCGGGCTAAAAGAGGAATTTCATCTTCTTTTAAACCGTGGGGATATCCAGAACCATTATAGTGCTCGTGATGAAAATATATGATATCAAGGATCTCATGAAATTCACTCATCTGACTCAAAATCTCCTTCCCCAATATCGGATGTCGAAAGATGTAAGAGCGTTCTTTATCAGTCAATGGAGATTTTTTGTTGAGGACGCCATCCGGAATACCAATTTTGCCGATATCGTGGAGAAGGCAGGCTTTGCGTAAAAGTTCGATCTGTCGTTCTTCAAGATTTAAACGGCGGGCGATCCGGACCGCATATTCTGCTACCCTCAGGGAGTGGCCAGCGGTGTATTTATCCTTGGCATCAATCGTGCGGGCAATCAACTGAACAAATTCATCAAAACTCTTTACGTTCTTTTGCAACAGGAATTCCAGATTCGCTAATGACCGGTGGTATTCCCGAATAAGGCGGGCATAATTAACCAGAATGAAGATACCAAAGGAAAGACTGATGATCACCATCCCCAAAGAAAAAGTATTTTCAAAGCCAGGTAACAATGGGCTCCCGCGTAGTTTACCACCATAATCAAGCAGGCCACATAGCAGGCACAATCCAAGACCAACCGGCATGATGATCTGCAATGCCCGGTCTTCCAGCTTATTGGCATAGATGAAGATGTTGCGATAAGAGAGGATACAGACCACAAATAACAAGGAGGCAAAGATAGGATAAAATCTTCCCAATTGCGCGAAGTAGTAATTATGGTAAAGGATTGGTTCGGAGGTAATAATAGCGCCCGTGAATAAAGTCATAATTGAGGTGAGTGCGAAAACACCCAAACTCCACTTGATCCAAGGCTTTAGATCGCTCTCGGTGAGGGCATTCACCAGCAACGGTACAGTGATAAAATATGACCAGAACCCCAGATATTGCATCCGGACAAAAACAATCGCCTGTGCCGGGATATCGTTACATTCCAATAATAACTGGCACAATACCGTAAAGAAACCAGAGAGAAAAAAAGGCAGCACGCGACAGAAGCGCTTGCTATCTTTAAGATTCAAACAAAGATATCCAAGCGCCAAATTTATAAAAAACAGAAGAACCAATGCGGGAAGAGTAAAAAGGGACGGGGCCATCGGGCTTAAGTCTATTCAAATTTCAAAGAATGTCAATAGCCAGTTGACAAATCATCGATTTTAAATAAAATAAAGAAAATGGAGGTTAAATGACAATTTTTTTGATTATCATTATCATTCTTCTGGTCTTATGGGTCTTCGCGATCTACAATAGTCTTGTGACCAAAAGGGCCAGGGTGGATAACGGCTGGGCACAGATTGATGTTCAATTGAAACGACGCTATGATTTGATTCCCAATCTGGTAGAGACCGTGAAAGGTTATGCCGCACACGAAAAAGAGGTTCTTGAAAAGGTTGCTGAATTACGTTCCCGGGCAATGGGTGCCACCAATCCTAAAGAGGCAGCGGAAGCGAACAACATGCTCAGCACCACATTAAAGACTCTGTTTGCAGTTGCAGAAAATTATCCCCAGTTAAAGGCGAACGAGAATTTCATGAGGCTCCAGGAAGAGTTAACCGCCACTGAAAACAAGATCGCTTTTGCGCGCCAGTTCTATAACGATGTGGTGATGGATTATAATGCCACGATCCAGAAATTCCCACAAACAATCATCGCCTCAACCTTCAATTTCAAACCGCGGGAGTTCTTTACCGCCCCTCCGGAAGAGAAAGAGGCGGTGAAGGTAAAGTTCTGAGATGCGCGAAACACTCTACGACCAGATCGCCGCCAACAAGCGCAAGACATTTATCTTTATCGTTGTCACCAGTTTATTTTTGGGTGCCTTTGGTTATATCGTTGTGACCTTATTAGATTGGGGGACAGCCGGCTACATTTTCTTTGCCTTACTCATCATCATTTACAATTTCGTTCTTTATTACAATGCCGATAAGATCGCCCTTCTTTCTACGGGTTCGGTTCCCGCAGACCCGGAAGAATTCAAACAACTCCATAATGTAGTAGAAGAAGTGGCAATCGCGGCTGGGGTACCAAAACCCAAAGTCTACATCACGCCCTCGCCCGCGCCTAACGCCTTCGCTACCGGAAGAAATCCCAAGAATGCTGCAATCGCCGTGACGACCGGTCTATTGGAGATCATGAATCGGGAAGAATTGCAGGGGGTAATTGCCCATGAGATGGCTCATATTCGCAATTACGATATCCTGCTCATGACGGTTGTCTCGGCTATCGGGGGGTTAATCGTTCTTTTGCGCGATTTCTTTTTAAGAAGTTTTCTCTGGGGTGGGAGAAAAAGAGAAAACCGGGGACGGGGTGGCGGCATATTAATTCTTTTGGGACTTGTGCTTGCAATCATCGCCCCATTATTCGTTGCGCTCATACGTGCTGCCATCTCGCGCCAGCGGGAATATCTTGCCGATGCCTCGGGTGCCTACATCACCCGGTACCCTCAGGGGCTTGCTCAGGCACTCCGTAAATTGAAAGAATACTATCAACCGTTAGCAAGGGCATCGCAGTCCAATGCTCATCTTTTTATTGCCAATCCTTTTGGCAAAGACCGCTTTGAGATCTCAAATCTCTTCGCTACACATCCCCCGATCGATAAAAGGATTGAAAGGCTTAACCGCCTTGTTCTATAACGAACATGGATTTGCTCTCATGAGAAAAATTTTTTTTATTTTCTATCTCCCTCTTCTCATGTCCGCCTCGTCTTCTAAAACCTTCCTTATGCCAGGAGAAAAACTTATGTTTGAAGCTCATTATGGATTCATCAATTTAGGCACCCTCATTCTGGAAATCACGGATACCGCGACAATTGCGGGTAAAAAGTGTTATCTGCTCTCTTCTTTCCTTAACTCCCATCCCGATATGCGTTTTATCTTTTCTATTAACGATACGCTAAATACCATGACCACGGTGGACGGATTGCTCCCGGTTAGTTATGAAAAGAGAATTCATGAAGGCAAGTATTCTGCACATCAGAAATTTCAATTCTGTCAGGAAAGCCTTTATGTGCTCACTGCCGGGTCAAAAATCAACATCACCCATCCTGTGAGGGATCTCCTCAGTTTCTGGTATTACCTCCGTCTCGTCCCGCTCGTTTTAAAAGATACATTGATTTTGTGGATTTTTGAGCGCAACGAAGCCCATCGTATAGAGTGTCTTATTCAAAAAAAAGAAGTAATAAAAACCCCACTGGGCAAATTCTCGACAATCCGTGTCACACCGCGAACTGCTGGCAAAGGCATCTTCGGTGCAGGCGGAAGCATGGATATCTGGTATACCGACGACCAAAATCGGCTACCCGTTCAAATCCGCACAAAATTAAAATTCGGGACGGTTAATTTTAAATTAAAGGAGGTAAGAAATTAAAAGTTTTGCACTGATCCTCGCTGGTGGGCAAGGTGAACGTTTCTGGCCCTTAAGCCAACCTGATTTTCCCAAACAATTCATCAGCATCTTCAATAATCAGCCCTTAATTAACCAGACCCTTGACCGGATCAAAGACCAGTTCACCAAAGAGAGGCGCTTCCTCATCATTCCCCAAGAGTTAGAAAAAATCACCCGAAGATTTGTAGGCAATGAAAATTTAATAATTGAACCCGACCGGAAGAATACCGCACCGGCAATCTGTTTGGGAGCAATGATCCTAAAACAAAAATACGGTGACGGCATCATCCATGTACTACCCGCCGACCATATTATCAACGATCGAAAGAAATTTCTAAGATATCTCCATGCCGGGGCAAAAATGGCAGAGGAAGGTTTTATGGTTACCTACGGAATAATTCCGGAGCGTCCGGAGACTGGCTATGGTTATATAAAAATTGGCCGGATCATCAACGAATGCAATGGCATTGTCAGTTTTTACGGCGAGAGGTTTACCGAAAAACCATCGCTTAATAAAGCAATCCAGTACCTTAAAACCAAAAAATATCTCTGGAATAGTGGTATCTTTACATTCCGGATTATCAATCTTTTAGATGAAATGAAGACTCTCCTTCCCGAGGTGTATCAGGGTGTGGAGGATTATTTAAAATTTAAAAACAAAAGATTTTTCGCTGCAATTCCCGCGATATCGATAGATTATGGACTCATGGAAAAAACCCGACGGATTTGTGTAATCAAATCGGATTTTGGTTGGGATGATGTAGGAACCTATCTTGCCTTGGAGAGATATTTTAAGAAAGACAAAAATGACAATATCGCAATAGCGGATGTAGTCGCCCTTGATACTCAGGATTCAATTATTTACTCTGACAATGTGCCGGTCCGTGTCTGGGGTGTAAAGGGACTGGTGATTGTAGCAAGCCCCAGAGGGGTTCTCGTTTGTAAAAAAACACGGGTCCCCGAACTTAAAAAATTAATTGCTGGGGAAAATAAAAGGAGGTCAAAATGACGAGAAAAATACTCACAATAAGTATCATTGCGTTTTTCCTTCTCTGTGCGCCTAAAAAGACCACAATAAAAACTGAAGGCTTAGAAGAAGTGGTAGTCTTCGGTGAAGAGGGGAAAAACATCTCCGAGGAACCTGTCTATCCCACACCTTCGCCCACGCCACCCGAACCTGAAGTCTCTGTCGCTCCGCCAGCTCCAGAAGTTCCCCAATTGCCAACGATCCCAGAAATCACTCCTGCGCCAGTTGAAGAAGTCACGGTCGCACCACCCCTTCCTCAGCTACCCATTGAGGAACCAGTATCACCCCCACCTGCTCCTCCGACCGTAGCCCCTGCACTCCCTACCACACCTTCTGCCCCTCCGACTTCGGTTTATGGTTTTCGGGTTCAAATCTTCGCTTCGGCTACCCAGAAAGGTGCTTCAAAGGTCGCCGATGACGCCCGGAGCATCTTTGGAGGCAAGGTCTACATCGAACATACCCCACCTTATTACAAAGTCCGGGTTGGGGATTGTCTGACCAAAGAAGAAGCTGAGGCCCTAAAAAATCTCGCGATCAGCAAAGGCTACCGAGGTGCATTTGTTGTGGAGACAATGATAAATCCTTAAAAGGAATAAGGGGGGATATCCCCCCTTTATTCTGTTTTTCAACATGTTTCCGATCGTCCTGGCAACAAAAAATTCTAAAAAAATCGAAGAGATAAAAGAGATTCTTAATCTCAAAAACGTCGTCTTCTATCCCTATACCTATTTTCTTGAGATCACTATTCCTGAACCCGGTGAGACCCTTCTGGAAAACAGTCTACTCAAAGCCGAATTTGTCCACCGGATCACCCGATTACCAACCCTGGCTGATGACTCGGGACTTTTTATTGAAGCCCTGGACAATGGTCCCGGGGTTTTATCTGCCCGCTATGGACCTGATGACCGTGCAAGGATCGAACGTATCCTAAAGGAACTCGGCACTTCCCGTAATAGAAAGGCATGGTTCCGTGCGGTTTTTGTTTATTACTACGATATCAAAAAATTTGCGGTCTTCCAGGGTGAAATTGAAGGCCGAATTGCCTATGCACCGCGCGGAGATTCAGGCTTCGGTTACGATCCCATCTTCATTCCCAAGGGTTATCGCAAAACATTCGCGGAACTTGGTCCGAGCATTAAAAATAAAATCAGCCATCGGGCAAGGGCATTGAAAAAATTCAAAAAGTTCTTACTCCAGAACTTTGCTAAGGAAATAAGAGAGCAGGCTTGATTGAGGAGAAAAATTTAGTATAACGGTCTGTGGATCACCTTGATGAGATAATCGGACAAGAGATTGCCAAACGCTTTTTGCGTAATGCCCTGAGAAAAGAGTGTCTTTATAATCTCCTTCTCGCTGGTCCCCGGGGTGTAGGCAAAAGGACGACCGCATTTGCCCTGGCTAAGACCTTGGGTTGTCCATTTGACTCACCAAGTTTTATACTCGTTGCTCCGGTTCCTCCTCTGGATAAAGAAGAGAAGATGGATGAATATCTCAAAAACTACCTGCCCGGGAATGCTACAGTCCACATTGAAGACCGTGCTACAATCGGCATCAACCAGATAAGGCGTCTGGTAGAACGGCTCTTGCTTCTGCCCCAAAAAGAGAAAAAAAGAGTTGTTATCATTCTTGAGGCGGATCGGATGAATGAAGAAGCCGCTAATGCATTTCTCAAAACCCTGGAAGAACCTCCGCTCGACACTATCTTCATTCTCACCTCTTCCCGTCCCGAATATCTGATACCCACGATTCGCTCCCGCTGCCAGATCGTAAAATTTAGTTACTTAAAACCTGAAGAGATCAAAAACATTATTTTTGATGGCGAGGACAAATTTTTCCTTGGTAGTCCTGGAGAAATACTTTTCCTGCGCGAGAGCAATACAATGGAAATCGCCCGCAATATCCTCAAAAAAACCCCTTTTTCTGTCGCCGCCGCGGCAAAGTTAGTCAAAGAGTTTGAAGAGGAAAAACTCGCTGAATTGCTTTATGCCCTTTTAATACTATACCGGAATCTGCTTTACAAACAACTCCACCTATCAATAGTCGATGAATTTGATGAAGAACTCACCCGCAAGGCACAAAAAATCTCCAGGGAAAAACTCATTGATATTCTGCTGTTCCTCAACAGTAACATAAATTCACTTGAATATAATCCTAATTATAGAATCCTGCTCCTTAACACCTTTCTACGCCTGCCTTAAAATGGCGATAAAATTCCTTTGCAATGGCATGCTTGGTAAACTTTGCAAATACCTGAGGATGTGCGGAATTGATACGGCATATTCCAATGAAGGCGTAAAGGCTTATCTCGAAGCCCGGCGTGAGGGCAGGATCTTCTTAACCCGCAATTCAAAATTGGAAGGAAAAGAAGGAGTTTTTTTCCTTCAAACCGAAGAAACTTCATTGCAGATTAAAACCGTAATCAGACATTTTAGTCTTAAAGACCGATTAAATTTTTTCTCCCGTTGTCTTCGATGTAATGAACCATTAGAAGCAATCACAAAAGAGGAGATAAAGGGAATCATCCCTTACTACACTTATCAAAATTTTGCGGAGTTTGTCCGCTGCCCAAGATGTCAGCGGATTTACTGGAGGGGGAGTCATTATGAAAAAATGCTTCAGGAATTAAAGGGATTACTGGAATTGAATGATTAAATACCCCGGTATACTTTTTGTCATTTTTATTTTCATCAATTGTATTCCGTATCTTCAACCTCCGAAACCAGAACCGCAGGTGCGAGTCGCGATCGTTATCGGGGTTGATTCCATAATCGTAAGTGGAATTAAAGAAGATAAACATCTCAAGGAATACAAAATCAAAACCACCGATAGCTTGCCCATTATCTTGCGACCCTATGGCGGGTCCGTGATGGTGAATGGCCGACCATACCAGGGATGGATAGAGATAAAAAAAATAAAAAATAAAATCTGGGTCCTCAATATCATAGATATTGAAAGTTATTTAAAAGGTGTCGTGCCCATGGAACTGGGTCGTATTGATGGAAAAATTATCGAGGCAGCAAAGGCCCAGGCGGTAGCAGCCCGGACATATGCCTATGCCCATTTAGGACAGTATCCAGAATTGGGGTTTGACCTTTATGGGACCGTTAAAGATCAGGTATACGGAGGCATCGCGGTTGAAGATTCATTGATCAACCGGGCGATAAGGGAAACCAGGGGATTAGTTTTGACCTACCGAGGCAAGCCGATCGATGCCAAATTTCACTCCACTTGTGGAGGGCATACGGCAGATTTTAATGATGCATGGCCCGACAATGCCCCACCATATTTAAAGAGCATCCCTTGTAACTTTTGTAGTCAAAGCCCCCATTTTCGCTGGAAAAAAGTCATAACCCGAGACGAATTTTTTCGTAATTTAAAGAAAAATCTCCAAAACTTAGGAATTGCCATTCTGGATACAGAATTAATTGTCTCTTTAAAATTGAAACGTAATCCGCGAAGTCAAAGGGTTACGGAGATGAAAATCGTTACCACCCGAAACGAATATAAAATTTTTGCGCACCAAATCCGTAAATTACTGGGTTCTGAAAAAGATCCAGGGGGATTGTTAAAATCAAATTGCTTTGAGATTTATCTGAAAAATGGTGCAGTGGTGATTGAAGGTAAGGGGTATGGACACGGAGTGGGGATGTGTCAGTATGGGATACTTGCGATGGCTCAAAAGAAGAAAAAATTTGGAGAAATGCTGAAATACTACTATCCCGGGGCGAGATTATCCCGTCTGTGGTGATACTTAGTGGTGGTTGAAAACTACTGAATCCACTTTTTGTCAAATTGTTTTTATACGTTGGATTATTAGAGGTAACCGCACCCTTCTGGGTGCGAGATACCCTGGGATTTAAAGAGATTTATCCGAAGGCTAAAGCCTGCGCCTACATTTTACCGGTTACCACCGACGACTTCAGGCTGGCATTTTTTATTTAAGCAACGCGAGTGCCTTTCCCCGACGCTAAATCATCGATTACCATTTCAAATCTTGCCCATGCCTTCATAGATATAAAAAATATAGAGAGGACCCAGTGAAAAACTAGGCTTGACTTATTCCAAAAAAGGGCTATAATAATCAAATTAAGGAGGTTTAATGGGATTGACGACGATATTAATCCTCATTCTCATTTTAATTGTACTTAGTGCGATTAAAGTGATGCGAGAATACGAAAGGGCCGTGGTCTTCAGATTAGGAAGATTTATTGGTGTAAAAGGACCAGGCCTTTTCATCCTTTGGCCCGGTATTGATAAAATGGTGAAGGTCTCGTTAAGGGTGGTTACGCTCGATGTAGCACCCCAGGATGTGATCACAAAGGATAATATTTCGGTTAAAGTCAACGCCGTGGCGTATTTCAGGGTTTTTGATCCCGCCAAAGCCGTGATCGAGGTAGAAGATTATCTCTACGCGACCAGTCAGATTGCTCAGACGACCCTGCGGAGTGTGCTGGGCGAATATGAACTTGATGACCTTTTGACCCAGCGCGAAAAAATAAACATGCGCCTTCAGAAGATAATTGACCAACACACCGACCCCTGGGGGATAAAGGTATCGACCGTAGAGATAAAACATGTTGATATTCCCCAGGAGATGCAACGGGCAATCGCGCGTCAGGCCGAAGCCGAGCGTGAACGACGGGCTAAAATCATCCACGCCGAAGGCGAATTGCAGGCAGCAGAAAAGCTTAATAAAGCTGCAGAAATCATCGGTCGCACTCCTACTGGTATTCAGCTGAGATTTTTACAGACCCTCACCGAAGTGGCGACGGAAAAAAATTCCACAACCATCTTTCCCATACCCATCGACCTTTTTACACCTTTTATAAAAAAAATGGCGGAAAAAGAGTAAAATAATATAATGCTCTGTCTGTATCAGCAAGCCGGGTTGGAGTTTTCAGAACTCATTGAGGAGGTCTTGAGCAAGAAGTTCAATCTTCCCGTAATCGTTGGTGAAAAGTTCCAGATTCCTGAAAACACATTCAATCCCCTGCGTGCCCAATATGATGCCACCAACCTCATTGAAGCGCTTGCCGGAAGCTTGAATAAAAAATGCTCCTACCATTTGTTCATTGTGGATGTTGATATTTACACCCCGCGCTTCAACTTTATCCTTGGTCTTGCCAATACTCAAAAACACATCGCGCTGGTATCAATTCATCGACTTTCCCGAGGTGGTTTATTAAAAAACCGACTCATAAAAGAAGTAATTCATGAATTAGGGCATCTCTGGGGGCTCGAGCATTGTACTCGCTCTTACTGTGTGATGTATTTTTCCAACACCGTTGCTGATACAGACCATAAGGGGAGTGATTTCTGTGAAGCGTGTAGGAGGAAACTTGAAAGAATATAAACTCTTTACTCCAGGTCCAATTGATATTCCAGAAGAAATTCTTAAAGCGACTGCCCACAAATGCATTTATCACCGTGAAGAAAGATTTGGGATGCTTCTTGATCAAATCAATGAGATGCTAAAAAAAGTTATCGACTGCCATTATAAAATCTACCTCCTCACCGCCTCCGGAACCGGGGCAATGGAAGCCGCCTATGTGAATATGGTCTCAAAAGCCGATGCCGTAGTAGTAGCAATATGTGGCAAATTTGGCGAGCGCTGGGCAGAATTGTGCACCAGTTTTAACAAAAGACCCATTGTGGTGCGTCAGGAGTTTGGCAAATCGGTCACCGCTGAGATGATTGAAAATGGTCTGAAAAAAGCAAAAAAACCAGCGGTTGTCTTCACAACCCTCACCGAGACATCCACCGGAGTGGTCAACGATATACACACGATCAGTGAAGTAGTGAAAAAATACGAAGGCTATCTCGTCGTCGATGGAGTTGCAGGTATCGGCGCGGACCGGTTTTACCAGGACCGCTGGGGTGTGGATGTGGTCGTAGGTGCCTCACAAAAAGCATTGATGGCACCTCCGGGTATCGCTTTTGTCGGCATCAGTGCCCGGGCCTTTGAAAAAATCAAATCCTCCGACACCCCTCGTTATTACTTCAATTTTTGTCTTTATGATAAATTTTTAGAAAAAGGCCAGACCCCGTGGACTCCGGCAATCACGATTTTGTATGGATTGAAAAAGGGCCTGGAAAAGATAAAACGCATCGGCATCGAAAAGAATTATGAACGTCACCACCAAATCGGCGAATATGTCCGGAAGTGGGTCAAAAACATGGGCTACGAACTATTTCCTGAAAACCCCTCGGATGGTTTGACGGTTATAAAAATGCCCTCGGGCATGGAGAGTACGCCGATCATTAAAGAATGCAAGGAAAAATACGGTATTCTCTTTGCGAATGGCCAGGGAGAAATGAAAGGCAAAATCCTGCGCATCGGGCATATGGGTAATTATAGTCTGAAAAAATTGCATCAGGCCCTTGATATTCTAAAAAAGGTTATGGCGCAAAATCGTGGCAGATAGAAACCAGGGATTGATATCATAAGGAGGGCCGAGCTATGAATCGTTACATAAAACTCGGTTATGAGGGTGTGGAACTCGAATTACCGGTTCATGCCCTTTACCTCTATCGGGATGAAAACCAGCTCCTGGAGAATATCAAGCCCTTAATCAAAGAAGGGATTGAACGGAAGGAGCGGTGCGTCTATATAGGTAAAGAGCCTTGTATCAAAGAATTAAAGAGTGAATTCAAAAATCAACTCATCGTCGTGGAGGAGAATATTGAGGCTTCACTATTCCTTCCTTGGTTGAAGAATGAATACGATCGCCTCATCAAAAACCATATGGGTGTACGTATCTTTGTGGAGAGTACATCAGAATTTTTATCTTTCGAGGAACTCCTGGATGATTTTAATACCCAGCCCGACCTCCGTTTATTTGTTTTGTGCCAGTACCGGATTAGCAATGTAAGCTCTCAAGAGATCTTGGATATTCTTAAAAACCATCCCTATGTCTTTGTGGAGCACCTCCTCAAACCCAATTGTTTCTATTCCCGGGTCAAACATCGTATCTGGCTTGATCCCCTCACCGGCATATTCAACCGTCGGTATTTCGAGAATCAGTTGAGCAAGGAGTTGCAGCGGGCATCCCGTTATGAACATGCCCTTTCTGTGCTTTTTATTGATATTGATAAATTTAAAAAAGTGAATGATGAATTTGGGCATCAGATAGGTGACCAGGTACTCCTGGAACTTGCCCAACTCTTAGAAAGAAATTTACGCAGCGTGGATGTGATTGCCCGCTATGGTGGAGATGAATTCATCATCCTTTTGCCCGAGACCAAAAAGGAGGCAGCGTACAAGACCGCCAACCGCATCCTCTATGCGATCCAGCAGTACGATTTTTTCAAGGAAACAAAAAAAATCAAGGAATTGGCTGTTTCTATCGGAATTGCCTCTTTCCCCGATGATGCGGGTGGCACATACGAGTTGATAAAGAAAGCAGACACGGCCCTTTACAAAGCAAAGGAGCGGGGTGGAAATCAGATTATGGTATTCATGTGAAAGGAGGGAATATGGCAATAACCCCTTTGGAGATACGAAAACAAGAATTCAGAAAATCTCTCCGTGGTTACGATCCTCATGAAGTGAGATCGTTTCTGGAGATGGTCTCAAATGAGTTAGAAAACCTATTACGCGAGAACGCGGCCTTAGCGGAAAAAGTCAAGGATTTAGATGCAAAGATAGAAGATTACCGAAGGATGGAAAAAATCTTACAGGATACCCTCACCACTACCCAGAAGGCGACCGAGGAATTAAGAGAGGGAGCAAAAAAAGAGGCAGAGACAATAATCGCCAATGCCCGGGTTGAAGCCCAGCGTTTCCTCCGCGAGGCACAAGCCGAACTCGCTCGCATCAAGGAAGAAACGAAGATGGTCGAGCACCAAAAATTGTTGCTCGTCTCTGAATTTCGCGGACTTCTGGAATCCTATCTCCGTCTGTTGGAAAGATTGGAAAAGAAATGAAAGAGAGATTAAAAACGACTTTAGCCTATCTTGAAAAACGGACCGATCTAAAACCTAAGATCGGCATCATATTGGGCACAGGACTCGATGGGTTGGTCAAAAGAATCAAAATCAAAAATGCCTTTGATTACGCCCAGATTCCCAACTTTCCGGTGGCCACAGTTTCATTCCATAAAGGAAGATTGATATTCGGTCGGTTGAATAACCGGGAAGTTATGGTAATGCAGGGGAGATTCCATTATTATGAAGGCTACAGTGCCCAGACGATTGCCTTTCCAGTAGTGGTTATGAAAAAGATGGGGGTGCGCTATCTTATAATCTCCAATGCTGCGGGAGGTTTAAATCCCGATTTTAAACCGAGTGATATAATGGTAATTACCGACCATATAAATCTAATCTTTGACAATCCTTTAAGGGGTCCTGATGAGTTAAAGATGGGACCGCGGTTTCCTGATATGTATCATTGCTATGACCCAATGCTCATCAAGAAGGTGGAAAGATTGGCACAGCGGCTTGGTATATTCTTAAAGAAAGGCGTCTATGTGGCGGTCCCCGGACCCAACCTCGAAACCCGGGCAGAGTATCGGTTCCTGCGCATGATCGGAGCCGATGCCGTAGGGATGTCCACCGTGCCCGAGGTAATAATGGCAAGATATTTAGGGATAAAGGTTCTCGGTTTTTCCGTTATCACCGACATGGGTGTCGCCGATGCCCTCCAGCCCGCAAGCATTATTAAGATTCTTTTGGCAGCAAAAAAGTCCGAACCCCAATTGATAAAGCTCGTGGAAAATTTAGTCGGACAGCTATGAATAAAAAAAGTTATTTTTTGATAATCCTCCTTCTCACCTGTGCAGCCCAGGATGTCCATGTCAAAAACGCCCGTCGGTTTATCGGTCAATGGAATTATGATCGGGCATTGGTCGAATTGTTAAAATACCGTGAGACCCCGGACGCCGAAGTTCAATATTTAATTGGAGTCTGTTATTTTGGTAAGAATGAGTATGACCAAGCAAAAGAACATTTTAAAATCGCACTGGATAACGACACTATCTTTAAAGACAGTATTATAAATGTCTATAACACTGCTACAAAAAAAGCCCTGGCGATTTCGGATTTCAAAAAAGCCCTCTATTTCTCCCGCATCCTTGCCGATTTGATTCCCGATCATCGGCAGGCGGACAACCTATTTTTGATGGCGGATTTGAATTTTCGGGAAGGGGATTATCATAATGCACTCCTTGGGTATCTCAAGGCTTTTGATATTGATTCCACTTCGGAGGTTGCCCGCCGATCCATAAAGAATTTCTTGCGCACGCTTATTGCCTGTGATAGTCTGAAGCGTGCACACGCCTTAGCTCTGAAGGAATATAAAAAAATGCGCACTTCAGAGAATTTGTTGCTTTTGGGTGAAATCAATTATCTTCTAGGCAAAAAATATTTTGCGTCCAATCAGTATGATAGTGCGCTAATCTATTTTAAAGAAATCGCCGTTAGTCAAGAACCCAAATCCCTTCTTGATGATAGCTATTTCTATATTGCGGAGATATTCTATAACCAGGAAAATTATTCTCAGGCACTTGAGTACTACAAAAAAGTCCTCCGCCTGAATCCTTACCAAAAAGGTGAACTCGTCCAAAAGGCGCAGGCGCGGATAAAAGAAATAAAGGAAAAACAATGAAAAGGTATTTAAGAATATATCTATTCATATCTTTGCTAATCCTTTTGTGCAGTAAACCTGCCCTTACACCACTGGCACCGGAAGACGAATTCGAGCGCGCGCGGGAGTTTTTTGAACATAAAAAATATGATATGGCGATTAAAGCTTTTGAGCGGATTATCTTTTATCATGCAACCTCGGAATTCGTTGACGATGCCCAGTTTTATTTAGCACGAACCTATTTCGAAAAAAAAGATTATGCCCAGGCTATCACTGAATTTGAATATCTAATAAAGAATTTTCCCAATACACCATTTTTGGAACCGAGTTATTTTTTAAAGGCAAAAGCATATTTCTTAAAATCGCCCAGTTATGAAAAAGACCAGACAGAGACAAAAGATGCCATCGCGGCCCTTGAGGATTTCATTACCCGGTTTCCCAATTCGCCCTATAATGATTCAGCCCGAATCCTGATTCTCCAGGGGCGTAGTCGTCTGGCAAAAAAGGAATTGGAAAACGGCCGGCTTTATCTGAAAATGAAAGAATATCCGGCAGCGGTTCTTTATTTTAAATATGTGATTGAAAATTATCCCGAAACCCCATTTGCCGACGAGGCCCAGTATTTATTAGGGTTGAGTTACGAAAAATTAGGGAAAAAGCAAGAAGCACAGGAAATATATACCAAGCTCCTGGAAAATCAGGTCTGGAAGAAACGGGCAGAAAAAAGAATCAGGAGTCTGGGGGTTGAAAAACCCTAATCTTTCCTTTGGCATCTTTGGCGGGCTCTTTGACCCACCCCATATCGGACATCTTATTTTGAGCCAGTGGGTGCTGGAAGAATTCGCCTTGGATAGGATAATTTTCATTCCTGCATTTAATCCACCCCATAAACGAGATTGTGCTTCTTTTCACCATCGGTGGGCAATGACCAAACTCGCAATCCAGGCTAACAAAAAATTTCTCCTCAGCGCAATAGAGAAAAAAATCAAGGGGAAAAGTTATACTTTCAAGGTAATTAAGGAATTAAAAAAGGTGGCAGCATTTCAGAAAGGACAGTTTTATCTGATCATCGGCGCCGACCAATGGAATGAAATAAATAAGTGGCGGCATCCCGAATTGATATTTGATGAAACAAAAGTTATTGTAGTCCCCAGACCCCATCATCAAATTAAAAAAATCCAGCCTTTTTATCGCCAAATCCTCATCAGCAATGCCCCGCTGATTGATATCTCTTCAACCCTGGTTCGCTCCCGAATCCAAAAGGGATTGAGTATTGAATACCTGGTGCTTCCTGGGGTAGCAGATTACATCATCAAGAATAAACTTTATACTTCTTAATCTCCAGCAATATCATAAAAGACCAAACCGGAAATCAGTTTTGGATAAAAATCGGTTGATTTCTGGGGCATCCTTTCTCTTTTCATCGCCACTGCCTGCACTTGTTCCGGACGTGTCGGATTCAAAAGGAAGGCAAATTGAAACTCACCCGCATCCACCCGATCCATTGTTTCTTTGATGCCGCGCTGATAACGGATATGTTCTTCAGTCTTCTCAGGTTTTATCCCGAGGATTTCTTCAATCAAAAGGGTATGTAGAATTGTGACATCCAATTCTTGATATTCCTGGCTCCGATCCGGCAATAACTGGCGCAGGGGGGTGATATCCTTTAATTTCAACAAATAAACACCCTGAGGTCCATAAAAGCCAAAGGCATGTTCTCTTTCTTTCTCTAATTCGGTCTTTAGTTCGTCTTTGCCGACCTTTCGGAAAGAAAAGAATTTATCTGCCTTTTCAATAAACTCCGTGATGTCAAAATCTTTCAAATTCATTACCAAACGATGCGTGGGCAGGATTACCAGCCCCGGATCCTGAATATTCACCAATGTCACCATCTTGAAATTTGCTGGATGTTCTTTGCCCACCTCACCGAGTTCTTTTAAATAATTCAATGCGGTCTCGTAACGATGATGCCCATCGGCAATGACCAGAGTTGAATTTTGGATTTGATCTGTAATCTTTTTGAGCAGTTCGTTATCACTGATTCTCCACAATTTATGGGTTATTCCCCGGTCGTCCACCACCTCAAGGAGTGGGGTTTGAAGCGCACCTTCAATCAATTCCATGACACGATTTTGGGGATCTGTATACAAGAGGAAAACCGGTTCAAAATCCTTCTTGGTGATGCGAGTAAGATTGAGACGGTCCTCTTTAGGCTTTGAAAGGGTCTTTTCATGGGGAAGGATGCTACCTTTGCCCAATTCCTCAAGGCGCAGCCGGCATATGAAACCTTTTCTCACTAATTTTTTGCCATCAAGTGTGAATTCCTGGAAATAAGGATATATCGATTCTTCCTTTTCTTGAATAAAAATGCCTTCCTTCAACCAATTCGCTACACAATTTTTGGCATTTTCATACTCCCACTTTCGGTCATGACCATCGGCGTAGTGGGTCAAAACCAGATTCACAAAGTTATACGGGCTCCGCTTTTTATATTCCCTTTCCATTTCATCCGTTATCTGGTCATAGGGTTGGGTAATTACATCCGAAAGATTCTTTATTTTACTCAGATTGTAGCGGATGCCCTTAAAGGGTCGGACCTCCGGCATTTATACCTCCTTTACATCACCCTCTTGATTTTTCGGGTTAAAATATTGGTTATTGATAAGATTTTAACGCATCCCGGACCAGCTCTGCAATCTGGACTCCAGCACGTATCTGACCTTCCTCAGTCTGTGCACCAATATGGGGAGTGAGTATTACCTGTTCCAGACTGAATAATTTATGCTCTTTTGCGGGTTCAACCTCAAAAACATCAAGGCAGGCAACTTTTACCTTTCCCGAAATTAAGGCATCATAAAGGGCATTCTCATCTACTACACCCCCCCGTGCGCAATTGACCAGAATGACACCATCTTTCATCTTATCAAAGGCATCTTTGTTGATGAGATGGGTGGTCTCCTTGGTCTTGGGAATGTGGAGTGAGATGAAATCCGAATTCTTGAGCAGGGTATCAAAATCGACGATCTGGGCAAATTCACTGACTGTGACATAGGGGTCATAGGCAATCACCTTCATGCCTAAGGCCTGGGCCCTTTTTGCCAGTTCAGAGCCGATCCGTCCAATGCCGATGATGCCCAAGGTCTTGCCATAAAGTTCTATCCCATGAAAACGCTTCTTTTCCCATCTTCCTGCCTTAGTAGAGACGGTGGCCTGAGGAATCATCCGAGCTGCTGCCAGCATCATACCTAAAGCAAGTTCGGCGACCGAAATCGAAGTTGCGGCAGGGGTATTCAAAACTTTTATCCCTCTTGCTTGGGCAGCTTCAGCATCCACATTGTCCAGTCCGACGCCGGCCCGGCCGATAACCTTTAACTTTTTTCCAGCCTCAATAACCTCTTTGGTCACCTTTGTGGCACTACGGACGATTATCGCATCAAAATCCGGAATTGTTTTTATCAATTCTTCCGGAGTCATCCCGCTTTTTTCCACCACCTCAAACCCACTTTGCTTTAAAATTTCAATCCCAGCGGGTGCGATCGGATCCGAAATAAGAATCTTCATTTTTGAGCCTCCTTTTGGCTAATTATACTCAAATACCTTCTAAAATCAACAATTGACAGCAACATATTGATAATTATAATTATCCACTATGATCTCCACGACGATATTAGGTTTGAGAAAAAATGATAAAGTTGCGATCGGCTGTGACGGACAGGTGACAAGTGGGGAAACCATAATGAAACAGCGGGCGCGAAAAATCCGCAAGATGTATAATGATAAAATTCTGGTGGGCTTTGCCGGCGCTACGGCAGATGCCTTGACGCTGTTTGAAAGATTTGAAGCAAAATTAGAAGAGTTCCGGGGTAATGTCCCCCGCAGCGTTTTGGAACTCGCCAAGGATTGGCGGCAGGATAAAATTTTACGAAGATTGGAAGCTTTTCTGGCAATTCTTGACCGTGAACATTCCTATATTGTCTCCGGCGCTGGTGATGTGGTGGAACCGGATGATGGTATCGTGGCGATTGGCTCCGGTGCACCATACGCCCTTGCTGCGGCGCGGGCGTTATTAAAACACACCGACCTCTCGGCCCGGGAGATTGTTGAAGAATCAATAAAAATTGCCGCCCAGATTTGTATCTATACTAATAACGAGCTCTTTATTGAAGAGTTATAGAACGAGTTTACTTGATCCTGGGTAAGATCAGCCTTAATTTCTTTAAAGCATTATCCCGGATCTGTCTTACCCGCTCCTTGGTGATGTTCATCAGCCGGCTAATCTCTTCAAGACTCTGAGTTTCGTAATCACCCAGACCAAAATTTCTTTCGATTATCTCTTTTTCCCGCAGGGATAGTTTCTTTAATGCCTTCTGAATCTTTTCAGATTCCTGCTTCCGTCTCAAGACCTCTTCGGGTGAAGGGAGCACATAACTTTGAGGAACCTCTTCCAAGGAAAGAATTTCGATTAAGGGACCATATTCTTCTTCGGTAGGAGTTTCGTCAAGAGAAATTATCGGCAACAATTCCCTCAATGCCCGGGAAATCTGCTGGCTGGAAACCTTGAAATGTTTCGCTAATTCCTGAACCGAGGGCTCACGGCCATGTTCCTGGACAAAATCAGGAATGTACATCTTAATCCGCCGTGCCAAATAACTCTTGGGGATAAGTTCCTGTTCGGAGAACAATGCATTAAAGATTTCACGTTTTACCCACCAGATGGAATAGGTGCTGAGTCGATAACCCTTCCGTTCGTCAAATTTCTCTATCGCGTGGATTAAACCGCGAGTTCCCGCATTTATCAGTTCGCTCAAACTCAAACCATAGTCCAGATAATTCTTACAAACATGAAGAACGATCCGCAGATTTGAAAGGATTAGTTTTTCCTTCGCTGCCGTATCTTTATTCTCACGGAAACGCCGGGCAAGCTCAAATTCTTCTTCTTTGGAGAGGACTGGATAACGGTTTATCTCTTCAATGAACTGGTTCAAACCCCTTTCCGTGAATCGCCCGAACCTCATCCAATTATTATGGTGTCACCGCTACATATCTTTTGCGTTCACCCCTTTGAATCTGAAAGATCACCGGCTTCCCCTTCTTCAAATCTTTAAGTGCATTTCGGAAGTCACTCAAATTTTTAATCTCTTTGTTGGCAATTCCGATTATCACATCTCCCACCTGCAGGCCGGCATCACTCGCGGGCGAATTCGGATCCACACCAATCACCACCACTCCCTTTTGCGCACTGATATTATATTCTTTTGCCTTGGGACTGTCAATATCCACTACCTGGAGACCAAGTTCGGTAGCCTGCTTTTCCTCGCTGACACCCGCAACCGACTCCTTCATTTCCCCAATCTTAACTTTCAACTCCAACTCTTTACCGTTCCTTATCAACTTTATCTTCACCGTCTTACCAGGCGTAGTCCCAGCTACCATCAACCGCAAAGACTGGAGATCTGTAACCTTCTTCCCATCATATTCAATTATCACATCTCCCTCTTTTATCCCGGCTTCCTCAGCCGGAGAATTGGCGATCACCTCGCTTATCAGCACCCCATCCAGCGAAGGAAGATTCAATGCCTCTTTCATCTCTTCTGTAAGTTCTTCTAAATAAACCCCCAGATATCCGCGCGTTACTTTGCCTTTTGTCTTGAGTTCTTCGATGATATTTTTGGCAAGATTTATGGGGATTGCAAAGCCAATGCCAATGTTCCCGCCGCTCGTAGAGGTGATTGCGGTATTTATTCCGATCACCTCTCCTTGGAGATTGATCAACGGTCCTCCGGAATTACCCGGATTGATCGCAGCATCTGTCTGTAAGAAGTTCTGTAAATCCGGTCCTTCGCTTAAGGGAATATCGTGCCGACCCTTTGCCGAAATGACTCCCACCGTCACTGTCCCTTCCAGATTAAAAGGATTACCTACCGCCATCACCCAATCGCCTACTTTGATTTTATCCGAATCGCCGAGCTTTAGATATGGAAGTTTCTCTTTCGTCTCAATCTTTAATAATGCGACATCGGTCCGGGAGTCTGAACCGATGATTTTCACAGCATTGCCTTTGTATTCTTTTTTATTGGTGAGGCGGATGATGATATTGGAAGCATTTTTTATGACATGGTGGTTCGTCACTACATAACCGTCTTCGGAGATAATGAACCCCGAGCCCAAAGTCCTTGTTTTGCTCTCGGGAGGGGGGAAATTTTTGAAGAAATCCCGGAAGAAATCTTCAAATGGACCACGGAATTCCCATCGAAATTCATCAATTCCGGTCTTAACAGTTTTCTCTGCAGAAATATTCACCACTGCCGGTGATACCATTTCGGCAACCTGGGTAAAGGGACTTCCGCCCTGTTCATCTACAATGGGATACAATCCCTTGTCCGTCGCGTGTGCCTCGTTCTTATTGGTTATCGTGGGGAACCCGGCACTTATTATCAATCCAAAAAGAAAAGCAACGACTGCCGCTACTCCGGCAATGATACCCGCAACTCTCAGTGAAATCTTTCCTTCCATTGCCGCCTCTTTGATTATTTAATCTCCACTTCAATCTCTTTCGGTTTCATCGTCTCGGGTTTGGGTAGCGTGATCTGTAGAACACCATCCTTGTATACGGCCTTGATTTTATTTACATCCACCTCGCTGGGCAGGGTTATCGTCCGAGAGAATTTACCATACATCCGTTCAACTCGATGGAAAGTCTTATTTTTGGTCTCAGCCTCGTGCTTTCTCTCTCCGGAAATCGTCAGCAGATTACCGCGTACCGAGATTTTGACATCCTCTTTTTTCAATCCTGGAAGTTCGGCGCTCACGATAAAATTCTCGTTGTCTTCCTCAATATCAATCACCGGAACCCAGATACCTTCGGTTTCTTCGCTTGTTGTGCGACCAAAAAAGGCATTGAACAGTCTATCCATATCTTCTCTCAATGACATCAACTCCCGGAATGGATCCCATCTTTTTATTAATTTATCTGCCATATTGACCTCCTTTCTTATTGTTTATTTTTTAGTCCAATTTTTTTGTACTCATTCTCTTTTTTGGTTATCTCGTTTTTTATACGTTTAATCTTCTGGATGAGTTGTTTGATCCTAGTGTCGCTTTTGAAATCCTCATTACCTTTCAACGGGAAAAAACCATAAAAAACTTCACCCAGTTCGCGAAACAGTTCCTGTAATTGCCGCTTCAACTCAAAAATCTCCAGTTTCAGTTTACCCTTCAGTGTGAGATCTCCAGCCTCTTTGCTCAAAACTCTTGAAGCTTCTTCAAGCCAGCGGGAAAAATCGTCCCAGAATTTCGCCATTAATACCTCCTTACCTTATTTTGACCGGTTACTATTCGAGCCGGTTTATTGTCGGTTGGGAATAATTATAAACTATAAAATAATGGACGCCGGGAATAAAAGATATTTTTAAACTTCTATGGTTAGGGGGAAATTCTATTGTTCCCTGATTTCTTTTTCCTTCTTTTTAAGCAATTCATCAATCTTCTTAATATATTCATCCGTCATTTTTTGGATTGCTTCCTGGGCTTTAAATGAATCATCTTCGGAAATCTTTTTTTCTTTTTCAATCTTTTTTAGTTCATTATTCGCATCGCGCCGGATGTTTCGCACCGCTATCCGGCATTCTTCAGCGAGTTTCTGGGCCAGACGGACGAGTTCTTCTCTCCTTTCGGTAGTAAGGGGTGGTAAAGAGAGTCTTATCACATTGCCATCGTTGTTCGGGGTGAGCCCGATGTCTGCCTTGTAGATTGCCTTTTCAATTGCCCCAAGGGCCTGTTTATCCCAGGGCTGGATGACAATCAATCTTGGTTCGGGTATACTGATAGTAGCAATTTGATTCAAAGGCAACAGTGTATCATAATACTCAACCTTTACTCCATCCAAAAGGGCAGGAGTTGCCCGACCGGTTCTTATCTTAGCAAATTCCTGATTCAATAGGCTCAAGGATTTTTCCATCTTCTGTTTCGCTTCTTCTTTAATTTTTTCTATCATATCTGTTCCTCCTACAATTTTTAAAAGACCAGTGTTCCAATCTCTTCCCCTAAAACAATTTTTTCAAGGGGATATCGGGTGAGATTGTAAACGCATATTGGGATACGGGCATCTTTGCAAATTCCAAAAGCGGTGAGATCCATAACCTTAAGATTTTTATCTATCGCCTCTTGAAAAGAGAGCCGACGATAAAGTCTTGCATTTTTGTCTTTTTCGGGATCGGCAGAATACACCCCTTCAACCTTTGTTCCCTTGATGAGCAATTGGGCAGAAAGTTCAACCGCACGCAACGCTGCTGCGGTATCCGTGGTGAACAATGGATTACCGGTGCCACCTGCCAGCAGGAGGATGCCGCCCTGTTCATAAAGGATGCGGTCTTCCGTTTTTTGAAAACCGCGCACCAAACCGGGGATTTCAAAACTGCTGCGCAGAAAAACATCGGAAATCTTCCTCTTTAAGACTGAATAGAGCGCGATCCCGTTGATTATCGTACTTAGCATTCCACAATGGTCCGCATCAACCTTATCTAACCATGATACTTCTTTCCCGCGGACAATATTACCCCCTCCCATGACCACAGCGATTTTTACACCGAGCTTTTTTACCGTGATTATTTGTGCGGCGATGTATTCTAAAATCCTGGGAGTCAAAACCTCATGGTTTTGCCCGAGTAACTCACCGGAGATTTTTAAAAGAATCTTATTGTATTTTAATTTTTTTTTACTCACCGAGTCGGAAACGAACAAATCTTCGAATCACGATATTCTCACCAAATTTTGCTATCTGTTCTTTTAGGTAATCGCCTACAGTCTTTTCGGGAATTTTGACAAATGGTTGTTCTAAAAGACAAACCGAATTATAAAATTTCTCCATTTTGCCTTCCACAATTTTTTCGATTATTTCAGGCGGCTTTTTTAAATCTTGAATTTGACTCCGGTAGATCGCCTTTTCCTTTTCCACGATCTCCGGGGGGAGCTCTTCCCGACTCACGACCAAGGGTTCGCTGGCAGCAATCTGTAATGCAATATCGCGCACAAATCGGCGGAAATCTTGATTGCGCGCTACAAAATCGGTTTCACAATTTACCTCTACCAGCACCCCCAGCCGGTCTCCAGGATGGATATAGGCATCAATTATCCCTTCCTTGGTAACCCTTCCCACCTTTTTAGCGGCAAGGGCTAAACCTTTCATACGCAGAATATCTACTGCCTTTTCAATATCGCCATTGGCTTGGATGAGGGCATCCTTACAATCAACGATGCCCGCACCTGTCCTCTCTCTTAATTCTCTTATCTTTTCCGTATCCATTTACGCCTCCTTTTCCTCGGTCTCAAATCCTTTCCGGCCCTCAAGTACCGCATTAGAAATAATGCGTGTCACCAGAGATATCGCCCGGAGTGAGTCATCGTTGCCCGGAATTGGGTAATTTATCCCCGTAGGATCACCATTCGTATCTACAATCGCAATGATAGGAATGCCCATCTTTCTTGCCTCTTTCACGGCTGTAGCATCCTTGATTACATCAACAATATAAATGAGTCCGGGCAGTCTATCCATCTCTTTTATCCCTTCAAAATACCGAGTCAATTTTTCAAATTCATGTTCATACCGCACCAGTTCTTTCTTAGGAAGCATTGCCCAGCGCCCGTCTTCTTTCATCTGTTCCAATTCGCGTAACCGCTGAATCCGGGTGTATAAGGTATTAAAATTGGTGAGCAATCCACCTAACCAGCGTTCAATTATATAAAAAGCACCAGCACGGAGCGCCTCTTCTTTTATCACATCCTTTGCCTGCTTTTTCGTCCCCACATATAATATCCCTTTTCCCTGTTCGGCAATTCTTACTGTGGCTTCATACGCCCTTTTTAGACATTCCTGCGTTTGCCGGAGATCTATTATATGGACGCCGTTCTTTTTGCCAAATATATATTTTGCCATCTTCGGATTCCAACGTTTGGTCCTATGGCCAAAATGGATACCGGTGCTTATTAACTCCTGTAATGTCACCAACTCCAAATTGCCTCCTTCATTAATATTAACGCTTTGAGAATTGGAATCGCTTCCGCCTTTTGGCGAGCCCGTATTTCATCCGTTCTTTCTCCCGTGGATCCCGTTTCAATAAACCCGCACTTTTGAGCGTCGGACGGAGTTCGGGATTCATGTGCACGAGGGCGCGGGCGATACCCAGACTTACCGCACCCGCCTGACCTGATATTCCACCTCCCCGCACTTTGGCATAGATATCAACCGTCCCCTTCACACCCGCAGTTATCAAAGGGAGATTGATAAGATCCACCAGGTCCTGACGACAGAAGTACTGGAGGGGATCTTTACCATTGATTTTGATAATTCCTTTGCCAGGGAACAATCTAACCTTAGCGACACTTCTTTTTCGTGAACCAGTAAATATCTGTTCCATCCATTAACCTCCTAAACCTCGATCACCTGCGGTGATTGGGCACTATGTGGGTGCTCAGTACCGAGATAAAGTTTCAATCTTTTTAATCGCCGCGTTCGGAATTTATTTTTGGGCAGCATACCGCTTACCGCGTGATAAAGAACCTTTTTAGGATTTTTTTCCAGCAAATGCTTTAAACTTATTGCCTTCAGACCACCCAGATAGAAAGAATGGTGATAATAGATCTTATCTTCCATCTTTTTTCCGGTGACTCTAAATTTATCCGCATTGAGCACAACCACATAATCTCCACAATCCACCTGCGGAGAATATTGTGGCTTATCTTTGCCCGTCAAAATCCGGGCAATCCGTGAAGCGATCCGACCCAGAATTTTGCCCTGGGCGTCGATCACATACCACTTCCTTTTAACCTCGGTCTTCTTAAGCACTTTTGTTTTCATAGCAAATATTATACCTAATTTAACAAAAAAGTCAATACTAAGCTGCACTGAGTACTCCTCACTTTTAATCTTCGGTTGGGCATAACTTTTTGAAACAAAAAAGCCACGGGTATTTGGATAAATCCAGCTTATCCAATAATTCTAAACCCAATCGGAAACT
>JBDRWD010000004.1:80439-80735 GCA_039802205.1 candidate division WOR-3 bacterium | reverse complement strand
TATAAAGAAGCACGCAAACTGGCACCTGACAATCCCTTACCCATTCTCTATCTTGCCGATTTGCAGATAAGTCGCAATAAACTGGGTGAGGCAGAGACCATGGTTCGGGAGGCATTAAAAATGTCATCAGATAATAACTATGCCTATGTCCTCCTCGGCGATATCTATGAACGGCGCGGCTTCCAGCGCAAGGCAATTTGGGATAAAAAGAAAACAAAGTCCAATATTGGGGAAGCCGAAGCGGCGGTCAGCCTGTTGAAACAGGCGATCAGTTATTACAACCAGGCACGGGACGA
>JBDRWD010000004.1:0-80429 GCA_039802205.1 candidate division WOR-3 bacterium | reverse complement strand
GATAATCAGTTTTCTTCTTATGTGCGCACCGAAATAGAAAGATGCGAGAACTGGATAAAACAGCTGGATGAAGATATCTGGTTTATCAAAGGAGGCAAGAAAAAATGATTGAAAAAAGGAATGCTATTATGGATCGCTACACTTCCCCGGGGATTTCCGGATTCGGTATAATTTTCCTTATTCTCTTTTTAATCGTGCTCGGTTATGTCGGATACCAAATCTTCCGGATTCAATTCACCTATTCCGCGGCTAAAAATAAAGTGGAGGATGCCGTGAAAATGGGACCCTTGCGGTCAGATGCTGAAATTCTCAACGACCTCATCGCCGAATTTAAAGAGATAAAACTCCAGCTCAATCCTGCTTATGATACAATCTATATTGACCGCTCTATCCCGGATTCCTTCCGCATCTATGTGGCTTATAACGATTCTTCAAATATCTTCGGTTTCTACACCTATTACCGGCACCTGGTGATTGATGTAATAATGCCGATAAGGGCTGGATTTTAAACTATGCTGCATAAATCGGTTCTTCTGCTCAATCAAAATTACGAACCGCTCACGGTATTAAAATTGCGCCGAGCAATCACCCTGCTTCTACTTGGTAAAGTAGACCTCATTGAGAATGACCGGGAAAAATCAATCCGGGCGGTGAATTTAGAGTTGCCCGTACCTTCGGTTTTGCGCTTAAAGTATTATGTTCAAATAAAGAGAAAGGATATTCCACTCAACAAAAAAAATATCCTAAAAAGAGACAATCATCAATGCCAGTATTGCGGCAAAAAGACCGGACCAATGACAACCGATCATGTCATTCCCAAGGCACTGGGTGGAGAAGATTCCTGGGAAAATCTGGTATGTGCCTGCCTTGAATGTAATAACCGCAAGGGCAATCGTACCCTCCAGGCCGCCAATATGAAGTTGTTGAGAAAACCTAAAAAGCCAAATTATTTCACATTCGTTTTGAAGGAAATCGGCACACCCGATGATAAATGGCGGCCTTATTTGTTCCAATCCTGAGTTTGTTCCTAACCAGCCAAGATGCCGGTATTGAAATAGACTTAGCCGGTAATACCTTCTTTACCCGCGATTATCTTTTAGAGGGACATCGGCGATTCAAAAATAAAGAAGCAGTTGAAAAATACATCCAGAAGATTTTAGACCACTACGGAGACGCCGGTTTCCCTTTTACTGCTATCCGTCCAGAATGGGTGATTGAGGATTCTCTCCAGAAAAAAATTATCCTCCATATTGAGGAAGGTACCCGTGTCGTCATCAGAGATGGAATATTCAAAACCGCACATGACTCGGAAATCGCCCCACTAAAAAAAATTGCCCGGTTGAGAAAGAATCAATATTTTTCATTAAGCACAGTCAGACGTATCAAAAAAAACCTCAGCCGTTTGAAGATCTTTGACGAGATCTCGGAAAAAATTTTAAAAAAAGACGACGATTATTTTCTTTGCTTTGAACTCAAAGAAAAAAGTACCGATTATCTAATCGCGGGCGCAGCCATCACCCGGGAAACCCGATATTATGCTCTGGAATTTTCCTCGCTAAACATATTTAAAACCCTTCGCCAATGTAATTTTAGCTACACATCAAATGTCTCCGGCACCCCAACAAGGAAAGATTTGAAAATAAATCTCTCTGATCCGGTGTTACTCTCACCAGTCCAGGTCAATACCGGTATTCAATTTTGGAGTTTGGATACCGCACGGCTCTTAACACTAAATACCGGTTTTGATACTCCGCTGATTGATTTTTTGACCTTTTCGTTGACGAGCGGGTATGAAATGGCCAGCTATCGCATCGCTTACCAGAGTTATGAATATTCTCACACCCAGTTCGGATTGGAATTAAAAGCCGATTTTTCTCTCGGTCGAGTTAAACTTTTAAATTTCATGCGAATTGACTGGTTAATGGGGCGCCACGAAAGATGGCGCATCTGCTATGATGGGAATGTAATCTATAGCGCGCTTTATCTTAGACCCCATTATCGACTGGTAAGAACTGAACGATTTGAATACTTTGATTATTGGCACATCGGGGGTGCACAGAGTTTGCGCGGTTATCAAGAATACGAATTCCTTGTAAAACAGGCATATTGGATAAACTTTGAATACAAAAAATTGCCGGTTTATCCCCTTGTGGATATTGCTTCGCTGGATGGCGAGATAAAAATCGCTTACGGTGGAGGCATTGACGCCCGAACCAATCTGTTTGATATGACACTTGCCTTTGCCTTCCCTCAGCAAGGTAACTGGCAGGATGGCAAAGTTCACATCACTCTGAAAAGAAATTTGTGAGGAGGTTAAAATTGAAAGTACTTTTATTGTTTGCCTCCCTCATCCCATTTGATTCTCCACTAAATAATACTTTGGAATACTTTCAAACGCGGGGGTTGACCCCAGTTTATCTCATCCAACCCGTAGATTGGTCTGATGTGCTTGCCGATATCGAAACGCTTCTTGTTAAAGATGAAATGCTGAATCCTGTTGACCGTGGGATGTTCATATTTTTTGGTCCGTTTTTCAAAAAGAATAATCTTTTCAATACTACATTTACCCTAAATGCGGGCAAAAAATCAACCGAATTCTTTGGCAATTTCGATTTTCAGGCTGCCGGAGCCTTGCAGAAACATTGTACCTTTGCTCAAGGAATCCGATTCCATTTCACTTCGCAGCCCGATTATGCCGGTCCAAAGCCCTGGAAAGATATTGTCCAAGCATATCTTAATGAGGGATATATAAAGTTTGCCGACAATCAGACGATCTTCGTGGTAGGCCGAAGAAACCTATTACTCGGTCCAAATACGGATTATAGTCTACTTCTTTCTCCAGCCCGGGAAGGTTATGACGGAATTTTATTCAGCCATCATGGTAAATATTATGCCTTCCATACTACATTTTCGGTGCTCGATGCCCGCAAGATGCGATTCCTGGCGACACATCGCATTGGTCTGGTTTTAAACAAACTCCAGCTGGGTTTCTCCGAGAGTATCCTATGGGCGCATGATCTCGAGCCCCTTTATCTCAATCCCCTTCTTCCCTATTACCTCAGTCAATGGGGTATGGATAGAAATGATAATATCATGTGGTCATTTGACGGTATAGTTAATTTGCGTCAGACCCTCATCTTTGGGGAATTGCTGATCGACGATTACCAATTCAGTGAACCACCTGCCGGCTATACTGAATATCCCCACAAACTTGCCTTTCAGCTTGGTCTTAAAAAAATTCTGGGCGAGAAACTCTTTGTGAAACTTAGGTATACTTTCGTTGACAAGTGGGTTTATTCTCATGAACTCCCGTATAATACCTACGAAGATGATTCATTGTGTTTGGGCTTTCCTTTAGGTAATGATGTAGACCAGCTGGGCTTTGACCTGCGTTTCTACGGAATAAGAAAATTATTCCCGAAAATAAAATTTGAATTTGTTCGAAAAGGCGAAGGAAGCATCTACTTGCCTTACGAAATCGAACAGGGACCAGCATATCCCCCTTTTCCTTCCGGGAATCCGGAGAAATCCATCGATATATTAATCGGTCTGACATATTCTCCTCAATCTTTCCTCCACATAAATTGTGAAGTGGGGAAAAAATATTTTTATAATTTTGCCCATCATCTTTCTAAAAATAAAACGGAAAATCAATTAAATGTTTACGGATGGTTAATTTTTTAAGGAGGCATCATGCTAAAAACCAATGAAGATAAGCTGGTAATGATGTCGGTTCAGGGTAAAATCGCCAACCCCGGGGGACCGCGTGCCCACAGCGTGGATGCTGAAGGAAAACCTTTCCTTTTGCCGGGTACCGGTGGAATTGTTTATAATGTGAAAGTGGGTGACCCGGCGTTCGGCTGGGAAGCCGACCATATCGAACCAGGGGTATCCACCATCCTTGATGAAAAGGACCGTTATCTCGGACCCAACGCTGGCTATAATTTTTATGCCTGCATCGGGAATGAGGCAATCGTAAAGACTGGAGATGCCAAGGGTAAAAAGGGTATCGTTACCGGGCACCATGGAGGTGCCGAACATGTGCTCATTGACTTCGCCGACGAGGTATTGGAAAAACTCTCCCTTGATGACAGAATCTTAATCAAAGGGTATGGTCAGGGTCTTAAATTGCTTGATTATCCGGATATTTTCGTCTACAATCTTGATCCTCAATTGCTCCATCGGTTGAGAATAAAACCTGCTGGTGACAAGATTCGCGTGCCGGTCACGGCCTGCATTCCAGCAGAACTGATGGGTTCAGGAACGGGTAGTCTGATGATGGGTGCTGGAGATTATGACATCATGACCACTGACCGCGCTTTCATCAAAAAGCACGGCATTGATAAAATCCGCTTGGGTGACCTTGTGGCACTTTTAGATCATGATAATCTCTACGGCCGAAGTTTCCGTAAAGGAGCAATCACGATTGGTGTTGTCATCCATGGTGATTGTCGCTATGCTGGCCATGGACCGGGTGTCAGCACCATTCTAACATCTTCCCGTCCCCTAATCGAACCGGTGCTGGACCCGAATGCAAATATTGCGAAAATTTTAAAGATCGGCAGGTTCAGGAAGAGACGCGGTTGACAATCGCTTAATCTTACATATAATTGACCATGCTTAAGGAACTCACGGAAATAAACGGTGTAAGTGGCGATGAGGATAAAATACGCTCTTTTATAAAAACAAAGATCAAAGGATATGCCGCGGAGATCATTGAAGATGACTATGGTAATCTGATTATTCGGAAGGGCAAGATTAAAAATACCAAAATTCTCCTTGCCGCCCATATGGATGAAGTAGGTCTTATGATAACCGGTATCGAAAAAAACGGTCTTTTAAGGTTTAGAACCATCGGTCTGCAGGTTGGAACAATCCTGGCAAAAAGAGTGGTGATCGGGGATAAAAAGGTCCCGGGTGTGATAGGTCATAAACCAATCCACCTCACCCATCCCGGAGAGAGAAGTAAAAATCTTGAAGTTAAAGACCTTTTTATCGATATCGGCACCAACTCCCGTGAAGAGAGCGAAAGATTAGTACAAATTGGTGACACCGCTACTTTTGATACTAAATTTTATCAAAACAATGGTCTGATTTTCGGCAAGGCATTTGATAATCGGATTGGTTGTTATATCCTGATCGAATTAATTCGGAAAACAAACATTCCTGCCTATTATGCCTTTACTGTCCAGGAAGAGATTGGTTTGCGCGGTGCCCGACTAGTAAGCTTCAGAATAAATCCGGACCTAGCCTTAGCCGTTGATACCACCGGCACCGCCGAATTTCCGGAGCAAAAGGATGTTCCAGATTATCCGGTCCTGGGACGGGGTCCAGTGTTGACTGTTGCGGATGCTACAATCCTTTGCGATAAAAAGCTCCTCGAGTTATTTGAAAATACTGCCCAGCAAAACCACATACCCTATCAATTCAAACAACCAATGATTGGTGGAACAGATGCGGGAGTGATGCACCTTGCCCGGGCTGGTGTTCCAGCGATGGTCATTTCCACACCAGCTCGTTATATCCATTCTCCAATCGCCATCGCCTCTATGCGGGATATCACCAACGGCATAAGGTTATTGTCCTTAACTTTGGAAAAAATTCTAAAAGGAGCAAAATGGAATTGATAAAAAAACTGACTGAAATTTATGGGCCATCTGGACACGAAGAAAAAGTTCGTTCGCTGATAAAATCTGAGATTCAAAAAGTTTGTAAAAACATAAAAGTTGATACTTTGGGCAACCTAATCGCTTATCTTCCCACCAGAAATAAAAAGAATGGTAAAAAACTGTTGTTCTGTGCCCATATGGACGAAATTGGTTTAATTGTAAAACACATTGATAACCAGGGATTTCTGCGTTTTGCCCCGGTCGGAGGTATCTTTCCGGAGAAAATCTTGCACCACCGGGTGATCTTTGCTAATGGAGTTATAGGGGTCATCGGGGTTGAAACCAAACCCGAAACTCCCAAACCACCCCAACTGGATAATTATTATATTGATATTGGTGCGAACGGTAAAAAAGCTGCGGAGAAATGGGTACGTGTTGGTGATACTGCTTCTTTCTATCAGTCGACTGAGACAGTAAATAACAAGTTAATTGCCAAGGCTTTGGATGACCGGATTGGCTGTTATTGTTTGATTGAGGTAATAAAACGCATTAAAAATAACAAAGACGACCTCTATTTTGTCTTTTCCACCCAAGAGGAAGTCGGCTTACGGGGGGCGAGAACGAGTGCTTTCGGCATCAACCCCGATTATGCGGTCGCGGTTGATGTCACTGGTACCGGTGATACACCGGAATCACCTCGAATGGCAGTGAGCGTTGGTAAAGGAGTAGCCATAAAAATGATGGATAGTGCCTTCATCGCTCATCCCTTCATAAAAGAAAAACTTATTGCTTACGCCCAGCGTCTAAAAATTCCTTACCAGATTGAAATACTGGAACGCGGAACAACCGATGCCGCGGTCATTCAGATGACCAGAGAAGGGGTTATAAGTGGGGTGGTTTCCATACCCACCCGTTATATCCATTCGCCTAACGAACTCTGTGACCTAAAGGATGTGGAGGGTGCGATCCGATTACTAACTAATTGTGCGGAACAGGGATTTGCATAATTGATGAAAAAAGGTTTTTCAATTATCATTGTCTCAACCGATTCTGCCTCTTCCCGTCATATCTTCATTCCACGGAGATTTTTTTTCATCTTCCTTGTCCTTCTTTTACTAATCGCCATTCTGTTTGTCTTCGGATTCGTAACCTACGGAGCCTTTTCCTACCGGATGGTTGAATCTGCATTATTGAAGCGCCGCCTTAATGCTGTGGAGAAAGAATTCAGTAGGCTCGAGGAATTGAAAAAGAAATTGGAATTAAGTGAGATTGAAAATCAACGAATCAAAAAAATGTTAGGAATAGATAAAACTCCGACGCCGGTGATCCCAGTTGTTGACAGCACCTTAATTTTAAGCGCTGAGAAAAAAGTCAGTCCTGAGGAAGAAAATCTTCCTTATTTGTTACCGGCAATTGGCACGATCTCAAGAAAATTTAACGAAAGCCATAAAGGCATTGATATTGCTGCGCCGTTTTATTCACCGGTTGTCGCTGCCGGACCAGGCAAGGTAATTGCAGTTGGGGTAGATACCTTTTATGGAAATTATATCGTAATTGAACACAGTACAAATTACAAAACATTTTACGGGCATCTCCATTCTATTTTGGTAAAACATGGAGATATGGTCACTGGTGGAAAGATTATTGGAACGGTGGGTTCCACGGGCAAATCCACCTCTCCCCATCTCCATTATGAGATAATCTTCAAAGGACAAGCCGTTGATCCTACGGCATACCTGCCTGCGGGTCTGGAAAAGAAGGGAGGCCTATGAAAGCACTCATCACCGGCATCTCGGGATTCGCCGGTAGTCATCTTGCTGAATATCTTTTATCTCAAAATATTGAAGTAGTTGGAACAATCAAATGGCGTTCCCGACTCGAAAATATTGAACACATTCTTGATAAGATAAAATTGTTTGAGTGTGATATTCGGGACGCCACGGCCGTGAAATATGTCTTGAGTGAAACTCGGCCTGATTATATCTTCCACCTTGCGGCTCAAAGCTATGTTCCGTTTTCCTGGCGCGCCCCTGCGGAGACTTTGACAACCAATGTCCTCGGGGAATTGAATATCTTTGAAGGGGTGCGTGAATTAAAGATTGATCCTTTTATCCATATTGCGGGATCCAGTGAAGAATACGGACTTGTTCATCCCCAGGAAGTGCCCATAAAAGAAACAAATCCACTGCGACCTTTAAGCCCCTATGCAGTAAGTAAAGTCGCCCAGGACTTGCTTGGTTTTCAATACTACAAAAGTTATGGTCTAAAAATTGTCCGTACCCGGGCATTCAATCACACCGGTCCGCGTCGGGGTGAGGTTTTTGTCTCATCCAATTTTGCCCGACAGCTAATTGAAATTGAAAAAAAGAAACGCAAACCGATTATATATGTCGGTAATCTGGAAGCAGTCCGGGATTTTTCGGATGTCCGGGATGTGGTTCGGGGTTATTATTTAGCATTAAAAAAAGGCACACCCGGCGAAGTCTACAATATCGCCTCCGGGAAAGGCATCAAGATAAAGGAACTGCTTGATAAAATGATTGCATTGGTAAATCTGGACCTGGAAATAGTACCAGATCCAGCCCGGATGAGACCCTCGGATGTAGAACTTCTCATCGGCTCGTATGAAAAGTTCCATGTCGCCACCGGCTGGGAACCCTCCATCCCGTTGGAACAAACCTTGAAAGACCTTTTAGATTACTGGCGCTCCCGTATCCTATGAACCGTATTCTCATCACGGGTGCCGAGGGTTTTGTTGGCTCCCATCTGGTTAAGGTTTTAAAAGAAACACTCGCCATGCTCATCCCCACATGTTATCCTCCTCTCCGACCCAAGACCGGTAAATATGTAGAAATGGATATATTAAACTTTGAGATGGTGCGCGAAACATTAAAAATTCATAATCCCGATATCATTTTTCACCTGGCAGCTATCAGCTCTGTCGCCAAATCTTTCATCGACCGACCGGCTACCTACAATACCAACATAATGGGAACCGTGAATCTCCTGGAAAGCGCCCTTGCCTTGAATAAAAAAATCAAATTCATCTTTGTCTCCACTTGTGAAGTCTACGGTGGGGGGGAGAATCTAAAGGAAGATTCTCCTATTATGCTGAAAAATCCTTATGCAGTAAGCAAATATGCTGGAGAACTGATATGCCGGGAATACTCCGGGAATAATATAGAAGTGATGATTCTAAGGCCTTTCAACCACACCGGGCCAGGGCAGACACCGGACTTTGTATTACCTTCGATCGCCCGGCAGATCGCCGAAATCGAACGCGGTAAGAAAATACCATTGATTGAAGTGGGCAATATTGAAGTAAAAAGAGAATTTATGAATGTGCTTGATGTGGTTGGAGCTTATAAACTTGCTATAGAAAAATTTGTCCCCAACGAAGTATTCAACATCTCCTCCGGCCGGTCGTATGCATTGGGGACCGTGATCGAACTGTTCAAAAAATTTGCCCGAGTGGATTTTGAAGTCAAAGTTGATCCAACACGTATACGAAAAACTGATATCATGGTCCTGGAAGGCAATGGCGAAAAGTTTGCAAAATTAACCGGTTGGTCACCCAAAATTCCACTGGAAAAAACCGTTGAAGACCTGTTGAATTACTGGCGGGCAAAAATCAAAACCTCATAAATGCCATAAATGAATATTCTAATCGTCAACTGGCAGGACTGGAAGAACCCCTATGCCGGAGGAGCGGAAGTATACCTTTACGAAATATTTTCCCGACTCATCAAAAGGGGGCATAAAGTTTTGCTTCTCTGCAGTCGCGGTTTGAAACAGAAGCGTTATGAAATCCTTGATGGTTTTGAGATCTTCCGGATTGGGCGGCGTTTTAACTTCAATTTTTATGTACCATGGGCCCTGCGCGCACTTTTGAGGCATCGAAAAATTGATGTGATAATTGACGACCAGAACAAAATACCCTTTTACTCACCTTTTTTCACCCGGAAGAAAAATTTAATCATGATCATGCATCTTTTCCGCAAAACTATCTTTCGGGAAACAAACCCCTTGTTTGCCAGTTACGTTTATTTAACGGAAAGTTTAATTCCTATTTTCTACGCTCGTTCGCAGTTTATTGCTATCTCTCAGAGCACCGCTGAAGATTTAAGGAAAATGGGAATCAAACAAAATATCTCCATAGTTTACAGCGGCATTCCAGAAGTTCTAATTGATAATCGTATTAAACGGGAACAGAACCTCGTTCTGTATGTGGGCAGAATCAAACGGTATAAATCGATTGACCATCTGCTGTATGCAATCCATTTGGTAAAAAATGAACACCCCGTCCAACTCGCGCTCGTCGGAACCGGGGATGCCCTTGAGGACTTAAAGAAACTGGCAAAAAATTTAAAGTTAAATGTAGAATTCAAGGGCTTCGTGAGTGAAAAAGAAAAATATGAGATGTATCAGAAGGCACGGGTTGTCGTTCAACCCTCTATAAAAGAAGGTTGGGGTCTGACGGTGTTGGAAGCCCAGGCTTGCGGAACACCTGTCATCTGTGCCCGGGCTCCGGGCTTAAAGGAAACAATCATTGATGGAAAGACGGGTTATCTTTATGAATACGGCAATATCCCGGAATTAGCAGCGCGGATTAAAGAACTACTCATCAACGATGAGCGTTGGACTGCATTTTCCCGTGCCGCCCGTGATTGGGCAATGAATTTCTCATGGGACCGTTCCGCCACTCTGATGGAACAGATTATATTAAACGGAATTAGGTAAATGGTCATCCGCCCATCCGGTATATCCCTCATATTGATTTTAACACTCAATCTACTCCGAGCATCCGATTTTGAGACCGGATTGAAAAACTATCAATCCGGGAATTATCGACTTGCGCAAATTTTGTTGGATAATTTTCTCCGGGAAAATCCAACCGATACCCTTGTTCCCGAAGCCACTTATTATCTAATTAAAATCTATGACCAGCAACAGGATTTAATCAATCTTCTTACGACGGTAAATAGCTATTTAAGTTTCTTCCCCTTCCATCATAAAAGATACGAAGTCTGTAATCTTCTGCTCCAGCATCTTATCCGAAAAAATCTTTTCCCCCTGGCATGGGAATACTTAAAAAGATACGAATACCTGGAACCCGAGACCAGTGTTGTCAATACCATCCTGGTGAATTTGGGGGCTCAAGGATGGAATATTGAGGAACTCCTCTCCTTTGCGCCCGAAAATGAATCGCTTAAAATTTTGAAGGCGGTTGGTTTAAAAAACTGGGAAGAAAAAATCAAAGTTTTTAAGGAATTAAAAAGCATAAAAAGAAAGATTTATCTGATCGCCACTTACCTGGCAATGGGTGATACCATCAATGCTTGGTGGGAATATATCAACACCCGTTTGGATGAAATACCCGATGAGCAGTTATATCGCTGGGCCCTTTTCAGTGTCGACTTACGCATAAATGACTTACCAGTGCTTCTTAAACGCATGGAAAAAGTCGAACACTGGCATACGGAACAGAAGCTTCTGAGATTTTTTTGTGACTCCTGTTCAATAGACAGCAATCTTCTTTGCACTTCGCCTGAACCAGAAGTAGTATGTAAATTTTTGAATATAAGACACCTCCCAAAAGACCGGTGGTTAAAACCCGCAGGGATTGATACAATTTTTCAGGATACCAGCGATTTTGAGCACAAACTTTTAAATTTCTCCACCCGGGTCGGTAAGAATTTTTATCTTGATTCCCTCATCTGCGAAGCGTTTTTAAAAAAATCAAGATACCAAGAGGCGTATGCCCAAATCAAAGATTATCTACCCTATTCCGAAACAAAAAATTTTGTGCGCTTAATTCGGGCACAGAAAGCCTATAGTGAAAAAAACTATCGTGGGGCATTAAAAGATTTGATTTTGGCCTCTTTTGATCAACCTTATCTGAAGTTCATCCAGGCAGAGTGTATGGAATATCACCAACTACCATCGGAGACGATTTATTGGGAACTCTCAAAAGTCTCCACTGATTCTCTCCTCCGACGAAAAAGTCTTATCCGGTACATTGATCATCTTTTTCGCCAGAAGGCTTATTCAGCTATCGCTGGCCAAAAATTTGAACTGTTTAGCCAGGACACAATAAGGGCAAGGTACTACCTGCTCAGTCTGCTCCATACCGGAAAGAAACAGCTTGCAGAATCTTTGTACCTAAAAACCTTTGGTCGATTAGACCAGGAATTTTATCAGGCATTGGTCATACGGCTTGTAGGAGAAAACCATTTGTCTGAGGCAGAGAAATTAATCGATTCACTCGTCCGGATGCCGGAATATTCCAATGAAGACTGGCTATTTTACCACGCCGGGCTTGTTCTTTTTCGCCGCGGTGACTACCTAAAGGCAGAATCATCCTTTGCTGCATTCATTAAAAGATTCAAAAACACCCTCTATTATCCACCGGCATTATTTAAAATGGGAACATTGAAATATTTAAAACAGGATTTTGATTCAGCAGCATTTTACTACGGTCTTGCCCTTAAAGATTCCACCCTCCGGCTGGAAGCAGCACAGAATCGGATCCTTGCCCTAAAAAAAGCAGAAAAGTGGGATGAAGTGATCAAAGCCGGCAATGAATTTATTAATTTCTGCCCGGACTCCCTGAAAGCTGAGGTATATTTTGAGATCGGTTATGCGAATTTAAAAAAGGGCATAATCAATACCGCCATTGATCATCTCAAAAAGGCAAGCAAATTAAAACCTGAAGTAAACAGTTATTTTTGGCTTGCCGAAGCCTACCTTGGGAAAGGCGATTTTCTTTCGGCTCTGTATTATTATCAAAAAATCGTTAATGATTCCAAAAAAGATGATCTATGGTATCCCACGGCTCTCTTCAAGACAGCTCTGGTACTGGAAATGATGGATGAGATTAAAGAAGCAAAACTAATTTACAAGCGAATAATCAAAGAAATGGGGACGAATAATCTCTGGAGTATTGAAGCCCAAAACCGCCTGGAGAAGCTGCCGTGAAATATTGGAGAGTATCTTTTATGCTATTTCTTACAATCCCTCTTTGTGCTTTAAGATGCTGCGGCTATTCCACTCGCTCGCTACTGCCCAGTTACATACGGAGTGTGCACATAAAAATTTTTGAAAATCAAACCTACAAGACCGGACTTGACGAACTGGCCACCCAAACGACACTCGAAGCCTTTCGAAATAATTCCGGCCTCCAACTCGTAAGTGAAGAACAGGCTGATATCGTCCTTATCGGTAAAGTAACCGGCTTTGCCAAAGAGCCTTATGTTTATGCCGGTGCCTTATCAGTTTCGCAATATAAAATTACCATCAAGCTCTCGGTAACTGTCTATGACCGGGTAAGAAATACGATCTTCTGGCAGGGCGATGTTGCTGATTGGGCTACCTATACTACAGAAGAAGAAAAAGGAATAAGAGAGGCAATGAAAAGGACCGCCGAAAGACTCGTGACGGTAATTCTGACGAACTGGTAAATAACGCGATCGGATGTTTGTAGGTTCATTGACATAAAAAGAAATCTGAGTATAATTTTATATGGCTCTAACCGATATTGAAGAAAAAAAAGCCGAAGAAAGAAAACGAGAAAAAAGGCTTGTCCATTTTATCAATGCCACAGTTCGGCAATTCATAGAAGCATCAAAATTGAAAACAAAGTCGACACAAACTAAGGCGGAATATATCACCAAAAGTCTCCTTGATTATGTGTTTTTTCATCACCATAAAGAGATTGGTGAACTACACGAAGAACACATCCGTAATTTCTTACTGGAATATGCACCCCAAAAGTTAGCGTTGAGTAAAGAAGCGAGCAAAGACATTCCGGAAATAATTATCCTTTTTCTGGATTTCCTGGAAGGAGAAGGACATATTAAAAACAGTCGCCAGCTCAAAAAAGTGGTCCAGGATAATACCAAAGAATTTATCAAAATGCTTCCCTCGGGTAAAGTGTCTTCTAAGAAACTCACAAATCCTCAAGAAGCCGTAGTGGCCAGTGAACTAAAAATTGGCCGTAATGACCCCTGCCCCTGCGGGAGTGGAAAGAAGTACAAAAAGTGTTGCGGTAAAAATAAATAGGTCTTTAGAATAAACTCACTGAGGTATACGCCTTTTTTCTCTTAAAATCTTCCTTCGGGCATAAACATAACTCAACTCCGCACCGTAAAGAAAAACGCAGGCAGAGTAATACAACCATAATAAGAGAAGGATTACTGCGGAAAGAGATCCGAATATTTTGGAATAATCCACCACGCGCGTCACATATAGGGTGAAAAGAAATTTGGTAAGTTCCCATGCTGTGCCGGTAAATATTGCTCCCACATATGCCTCTTTAAATCGCACCTTACGATTGGGGAAAAACCAGTAAATAAGTCCGAAAATCCCGGTGCTTATCGCCATGTTGAGGAGCGGCAAATACCGGGTGACTCCTTTCAATCCTAAGGCACTCGCCCAGATTGTAACACCCACGGTTGCAATCAAAGTAATCCAAGCCACAAAAGCCCATGCCATTCCGATAAGGCTCTTTTTGATAAACGGCCGGTCCTTTTTTGCTTTCCAGATCACATTCAAACTTGATTCAATCGCCCCGAAGATGCTCGCCGAACCCCATAAAAAGCCGAGCATTCCGATGACGGCGACGATGATAGATGTCTGCCGAATCATCTTAATATTCTTAACGATTTCATCGAGACCGATGGGAATTATCTGTTTTAAAACAGGAATAATCTTTTCCATGATGCCCTGGGATGAACCGAGAATAAAGAAAGAAAACGATACCAACCCAAGGAGAAGAGGGAAAAGACTGAATATTGCAGCGTTGACTAATGCCGAAGCCAAAAGTGGTCCGCGGTCGGTATTGAATTTGGTGTATGCCTTCTTCAAAAGCCAGAAAAAATTACTCATCTAATAAAGCAGTTGGCACTATTGTTGATATACGAGACTTCCTCCGACGAATACCTTAACTATTTTGATCTGGGCAAGATTCTCTTTTTTTAATGGGTCTTTATCAAGCACCAGCAAGTCCGCAAATTTATTTTCTTCCAGTTTCCCTTTTTTATCTTCATCAAATGTTGCCCAGGCAGGCGTTTGGGTGTATAATGCAATCGCCTCCGCGGGTGAAAGGCAGAAATCTTCAACAGGATGATTGACCGCAAGATTGATGCCATAAAATGGGCCCAGGGGCATACAATCCGAACCGAAAATTAATTTTACGCCTGCCTTTTTAACCTCGCTAAAACAATTCATCTTTTGGTATCTTATTCCAAGGTTTCTCTCATACAGCCCTCCCGGTGTTTGCCAGCGGAGAAAATTAGGCTGCATGGAAGCAATTAAATCAACCCGGGCTATCTTCTGGATTAACCGCTTATCAAGTATTTCCAGATGTTCTAAGCGGTGCCGGAGTCGATTTGATTTAACCTTTGCCCTTTTAAAGGCGTTCAAAATAACCTCCGTAGCCCGGTCACCGATTGAATGAATCATCAACTGAATTGAATAATTCTCGGCGGTTTTTATGAGTTCAGTTAACTCTTGCTCGGTCATCAGCAGTTTTCCATAATTTTGTGACCGGATATAAGGTTTTCGCACTGCTGCGGTCCGAGCACCAATGGAACCATCCAAGAATATCTTTTTCCCCGAAAATTTCAAATAATCATCGCCAAAGTTAGACTGGAGGCCGGCCTTAGCAAGGATTCCGAGTTCATCGGTGAGGTATAAAGCAACACGCAGCCTCAGTTCTTTCTTTAGATTTTGGTATATCCTGAAGCCCCGCTGGTCGGTGATTTCATGGATGGAAGTAATGCCCAGCGCCAGTGCTTCTGCCATCGCTTCTTTCAATCCTTTCTCATACATCGCAAAATCGGGTGGAAAAATTTTGTTGATATAAAGTGCGGCATCCTCATAAAGATAACCCTGTGACCGATCGACAATTCTCCATTCAGCAGGAATGAACTTAAGGACCCGGGTATTACAGATCGCAAAATGTCCACAGATCCGCCGCATTATCACCGGTTTATTTTTTGAGATTTTATCTAAAACCTGACGATTTAAATCTGCAATTTTACCTTTGGTCCATCCAGCATCATCCCAGTTTACCCCGAAGATAATTTTTTCGTGCCGTGCTGAGCGCAATTTTTCCAGGCATTCTTGAGGGGAACGACAGGTGCTTAAATCCACTCGCTGTAATTCTATGCCTCGGGCGAGAAGGTGTGTGTGGGAATCGGTGAAGCCTGGGAGGATATAACCACCCTTAAGGTCATACTCCGTAACTTCTCCCAGATTTTTCTTGAGATAATTCGCCAATTTGACCGCTAAATCCGGCTTAAAAATTATCTTATCAATAAAGGGCTGCTTGATGAAAATAGTGCAGTTTCGACTTTCTTCTCTTATACAATCAATTAAATTACAATTTTTCAAAAAAACGAAACACATTCATCCCTTGATCAGTTTGTCCAGATGTTCTTGGGCCGAAGTAAAATTGGGATCCAGGGAGAGTGCCTGGCGGAAAAATTTTATTGCCTCATCCCGATTGTTAAGTGCCTCTTGGGCAATCCCCAGGTTATAATAAAGCCGCGGGTCACGATCATTTATTTTTTTGGCTTTTTGCAAGATTTTTATCGCCTCTTCGTACTTCTGGCTCAGGATGTAAAACTCGGCAATCTCTATTAAATCGGAATAATCATCGTTCATAGTTTTTCAATGCGATTCAGGTCTTTATATCTCCCCAAAAGAACGAGAATATCACCAGGTAATATTTCATCCGCACCACCTGGACCGATAATTATTTCTTCCTTAAAATCTGGGGAGCCGTCAGGGCGGGTATAAGGTATTTTTCTTTTTATCGCCATCACACTGACCCCAAATTTTTCGCGTAATTTCAATTCGCCCAGCGTTTTATCACAGAACTTTTTAGGTGCCACAATCTCTAAAATACCGTATTCGGTAGATAATTCTATATAATCAAATATTTTAGGGCTGGCTAAACTCTCAGCCAGTTTCTCCCCCATTTCTTTTTCCGGAAAGACAATCCGGTCTGCACCTACTTTGTTTAAAATTTTGGCGTGGAGCTCATTATGGGCTTTAACGATTACCTGCCGGACCCCCAGTTCTTTTAAGAGGAGTGTCACCATGATGCTATCTTCAATGTTTTCGCCAATGCTAACAATTGCAGTATCAAAATCTTTTATTCCAAGTTCCTTAAGTGCTTTTTCATCGGTGGCGTCCACGACCACTGCCTGGGCGACAAATCCCTCTATTTCTTTAACCCTTTCTTCATTCCGGTCGATCGCCAGCACCTCAAAGTTTTTCTCGGTGAGGGCACGGGCGATACTGGAACCAAATCTCCCCAAGCCGATGACGACGAACTGTTTCATAATTTTCCACTATGCGGAATATAAAAGAGCAAATAACAGGCTGGGGTCAATAAAAAATAAACCCCGGTGTAAAGCAGCATTGGTGAAATTCATAAAATAATTATATTCATTTTTGACGAATTGTCAATTAAAATTTCTAATTCGTCACTCCACTTAACCAATCACGATGTGTTCTTCGGGATATGAAAAATCAACCGTATGGGTGCGTACTAAGGCACTACCAATCGTCAGGGTGCCCACCCGGCCGGTTAACATCAAAATGATTATCAACAACTTCCCGCATACCGAAAAGTCATGTGCATAACTACAAACTGAATTAAGCTCGGAACCGAGTGATAAACCCACAGTGCCAAAAGCCGAAATGATTTCAAATAATAATTTAAAAGGTGATCCGAAATTGGTCAATAGCAATATCCAGAAAATAAATAAAATCACGATGGAAGAAAGTGCGATCAACAGAAAAGCCCGGAGTACCTGCTCCTGGGGAATTTTTTTCTTCATAATCAAAATGCCATTTTTGTATCTTCCCAAAAGCAGTTCTTTAACCCAAATCAGAACCACAGCAAAAGTGGTAGTCTTTACCCCTCCACCGGTTCCGCCCGGTGAAGCCCCGATGAACATAAATAACATGAGCAAAAAGAGCGTAAAGGGGGCAAAGTTAGCGATATTTACAGTGTTAAAACCGGCGGTTCGAGGTGTTACTGCCTGGAAAAATGCATGGATTACTTTTAAATGCAAAGGATATGCAGCAAGGCTTCTATTACCCTCATAAACCAAAATGAAAACCATTCCGACAATTATCAAGATTAAAGTCGTCCTTAGTGCCAGTTTGGTATGTAACGAAATGCCTCTTCTCGAATTTTTGATTAAGAGATAATAAAGATCCGAAATCACCACAAATCCAATACCCCCGCTGATTATTAGAATCGCGCAGATCAGGGGTACCGCCCAGAGGTTATGGAACAAAGAAAGATTTTCTGAGAAAGTAGAAAAACCGGCATTGCAGAATGCCGAGACGGCATGAAAAAGAGCGTGCCCGGCGGCGACGAGCGGTGGGAAACGCGAACGGAAACAGAGATAGAATAACAGGGCACCAATCAACTCTACAATCACGGTGATGCGAAAAATACGCCAGGCAAAGCGCATCAGATTTTCATAGCTTAGAACATTTACGGATTCTTTAAAAAGCATCCGGTCACGTAAGGATATCTTTTTGCCCAGAAAAAAGAAAAAAGTAGTGGACAAGGTCATATAACCTAATCCGCCTATCTGGATTAAAAATAGAATTATCAATTTACCCCAGACAGTAAAACCGGTCGCGGTATCACGCACGATCAAACCCGTAACACAAAGGGCAGATGTGGAAGTAAATAGGGCATCAATAAAATTAATACCGCGCGGGGTAGCAAAGGGCAAAGAAAGCAAAAAGGTTCCGGAGAGAATCAAAGCGATATAGCCAAAGATAAGCATGCGCGCCGGATTTATCTCTTTTTTTCTATTCATAACTATGAAGGTTTTTTCTGCTTTTTTATATTTTTAACAATCCGCTGGGCAAGTTTATTGGCTGCGCGATTTTCTTCCCGAGGGATGGTTTTCAAATCGATTTCTTTAAATTTATTGAGCAACTGGCGGGCATGAGAAACAAGGTTTCTTATATGCGCAGACTTCACCCGATAAGCACCGGTTAGTTGTTTATAGACCAATTCGGAGTCGGTGTATATTACTGCCTTTTGGATGTTATTTTTCAGAAGCCATTTCAATGCAGATATGAGTGCTTCGTATTCAGCAACATTACCGGTGGTGATACCGATATAATGGGCAAAACTGAAAATTGGCTCCTGCGGATTATGTTCATCATAAACCACAAAACCGATGCCCGCGGGTCCAGGATTGCCTCCGGAAGCACCATCGGTATAAACTACGACTGATTCATAAGCCATAAATGAGGATGCGCCCGCAGGAATCGCAAAGCACCAACTTATCCTTCTTTCTTAATTCATTGAGTGTCTGGGGAGTAATATTGGTATAACATCCAGTGCATATGCCCTCGTCGGTGACGACGCAGATCGCCTTATCCCGGGCATTCGTAATCCGCTCATATATGCTTCTCACCTCTACCGGTAATTTCTTTATCTCGTCAGCAAAGACACTTCTGTTTTTTTCTTGTTCCGCCATAACTTGTGCTCTCTGTTCTTCCAACTGTTGAATCTCTCGGTTTTTCTGCTCAATAAATTCCTTGGTTTCTTTTTCCAGACTACTCAATGAATTTTTAAGTTTCTCCTCTTCCTCAAGAAGGTTTATCATCTCCTCCTCTATCGCCAGGCGTGAATTTTTTAAAAACTCAATTTCCTTGAGGATCGCCCGATATTCTTCATTGGTCTTAACTGAATGAATTTGTTGATTTAACTTGTTGATTTTGTTCTCATTATCCGCGATATCACCTTCTTTTAGTTTATACAACTTTTTTATCTCCGTCAATCGATTTTTGACCTGATTTAATTGTTTATTTTTTTGTTCAATCTCGTTTTTTAATTTGACGATCGTCTCCGGAATGTTTTTTAATAACATATCATTCTTTTTTATCGTTTCCGAAAGGTCCCTGATCTTTGCCAATCTTTGCAGGACCTCTTCCATTTAACCTAACCTTTCCATTCCTTTACCGGATTGAGCCTCCCCCACTGGGCGCCGAAGAAACCACTCCTTCTTTCAACTACTCCGCCCTTCGGGAATTGCAGAAAATCGGACCTGCGGGAAATTGAATGAATTGCCAGAGTGGGCGGTACCCGACTTGAACGGGTGACCTCCTGCATGTCAAGCAGACGCTCTAACCAGAACTGAGCTAACCGCCCATTTCGCAACATTGTTTCTATTATAACCAAAATCTGTCAAAAGTCAATATTTTCAGGGTAGTCTTACCTTCACCACCTCATTATCACCGATATGGCATAGAAATATTGTATGCCTCTTGCGAGTGAAATATTCTTCACGGATCTGCTTCACAAAAGTAAATACTTCCCGCCAGTTACCGTCGACCTTTACTCGGCGTGGATAGGTTTGAGCATCACTCCCCGCATACCATTCCACGTCCTTTTCTTCAATTACTCTCATCATCGTCTCCTTCAATAATATTACTCCTTCAAACCACTGCGGGCATAAGATTCCGCTATCTGACGCTGAACAAAAAAATAAAGAATGACAAGCGGCATGGTGGTAAAGGTTGCGGCAGCACATAAAAGGGGATAATTCGTCGCCTCTGCCTGTGCAAAATAGGCAAGGCCGGTTTGAATCGTGCGCATGGTATCAGAATGGGTGACAATCAGGGGCCAGAGGAATGAATTCCAGTTGGTGATAACTTCAAAAACGCCGATCGTCACAAGGACCGGTCGGGAAAGGGGAAGCACGATATACCGAATGATCTGCCAATGGTTCAATCCATCGATTTTTGCAGCATCAAACAACTCCTGGGGCAGAGATTTAAAGTGTTGACGTAAAAGAAAAATAGCAAAGATATTAACACCCCAAGGAATGATTAATGCCCAGAAAGTATCAATAAACCGAAATTTACTCAGAATTACATAAGATGGTGCCAGATAAACCGGCATGGGGATCATCATCAGCGCTAAAAATAATGTAAAAATTATCTCGCGCCCGGGAAATTTTAACCGGGCAAAGGCGTAGGCGGCGAGAACCGATGTGAGGTAAACAAGAATCACCGAACCAGTGGTCATTATCAAGGTATTGATAAAATAACGGGTAAAATTTACCTCACGAAAGGCCTCAATAAAATTGCTCAAGATGATTTTTTCCGGAATCAGAGTGGGAGGAAATTTCAAGGCTTCGTCCTGGGTCTTCAATGAAGTGAGAAGCATCCAGCCGAAAGGGAAGACCATGAAAATGACACCAACAATCAACAATATATGGACTACCTTTTTATTCATAATATACTCGTTTTTCCAGAAAACGTTGCTGAATTTTGGTGAGAATAAAGATGATGGCAAAGACGACAAAGGCTAAAGCATTGGCATAACCCAGATTCCATAATCTGAACCCTTGCTCATAAAGATAATACACCACAAGACTTGTCGTGCCCAGAGGACCTCCTGGGGGTTGGGTCATCACATAAACCGGGGTAAAGGTATTAAAAGCAATGATGGATTGGGTAATCAGAAGATAAAATATCGTCGGGGAAAGGAGGGGCAAGGTGATATTCCAAAAGAGTTGGATGCCTCGAGCACCATCAATCCTTGCGGCTTCATAAAACTGCCCAGGAATATTCTGCAGACCCGCCAAACAGATGATAATGCAGTAACCCAGGTTATGCCAGATCGCCATTATCATCAGACAGATGAGAGCGATGGATGGTCCAGCGAGAACTCCTGAAAGTTTGGTGTGGAAAATCAATTCAAAAATACCCCGCGGGTCGTTCAACCATTTCACTCCAGGCATTCCCACAAATTGAAAGAAGGCATTGAATAAGCCGCGATCCGGATTAAATATCCACCGCCAGACGACACTGATGGCAACAATTGATGTGACAACCGGAAGATAATAAAGGGTGCGGTAGACGCCCTGGCCTTTGATTTTCTGATTTAAAAGATAAGCAATAACAATAGACAAAGCCACCGTTATTGGCACCACACACAGCAAATACCAGATGGTGTTAAGGAGCGATTGATAAAATTTGACATCGATGAAGAGGCGATAATAATTTTTAAAACCGATGAATCTTAAAGGTCCGGCGATTGACCACTGATAAAGGCTCATCCGGATTGCCTGAATTATCGGATAAAAACGGAAAATCAAAATGATCAACAGGGCTGGCAAGAGAAAAAGATAACCGGCAGTCTCAATTTTCTTCTTCACGGATAATAATATCATAATTCAGCATCTTGTCAATTGCCAATCCTCAGTTAGTATCCGGATATCTTTTACAAGGTTATGTAGGGTTTGAGTTTTTCAAACAACCTCTCTCCAATCCCTTTTACTTTTTTGAGATCTTCTACGGTCCGAAAGCCTCCGTTCTTTTCCCGATACTCAATGATGCGCCGGGCTAAAGCCGGACCAATGCCCGGAATGCTTTCCAGTTCATGTTGACTGGCGGTGTTGATTGAAATTTGTTTTAGTTCTTCAGTGATAATCAATTGATAACTCTGCTTCAGGGAGTGGTATCGGAAGTAATTCCAGATATTTATTGCCAAATAGACTACGCTGATAATGGCCAGAATTACTATCTCTTTTTTGTTCATCGATTTTATTATTAATAATTGCGATAAACTATCTTCAAAAGGAATTGATAAACTTTCTCTAAACTTTCCTTACTACATTTATCCACTGTATCGAAGGGCGTATCCCAGTAAGGATAATCAAAATCAATAATAAGCACCGCCCTTATTCCGTATTTTATCAGTGGCATGTGGTCATCAATGATGTAGTATTTTACATTAGAAAGAAAAATCTCCGGCGCTGCTTCCCGGGCGATTTGCCAGAGCGAATCAACTAAGTCGGGGAAGAATTTTGTAGAATGTCCTTCTTTATAAATCTGTAAATCTTTATCGCCAACCATATCAATTATTATCACAAAAGAATACTGATCCAGACATTTATTGGCAAAATGGGTTGAACCGTAGAGCTCGGCCTTTTCCACATCTTCGCCATCAAAAAACAGCAGATGGACACTCAGTTCCGGAGGATTTTTGGAGAGGGTATCGGCAAGTTTCAGAAGTAATGCCACACCCGAACCACCATCGTTAGCTCCAGGACAGTTGCGATCAGAATCCCAGTGCGCAGCAATGCCGATAAGAGGTTCACCCGCCGGAAATTTTTGTTGGAGATTATATAGCCACACACCATCCACGATAAAAGAGTCTATTTCCGGATTTTTGAGGTTTTTGACGATGTAATTCAAGGCATTCCTATGCCCTTCCGTACCGATGGCCCGGCTCCCAAATTTACAATATTCAATTAAATAATCATAAGGTTCTTTTGCCCAAAGTATCACCGCTATTATCCCATAAATAAATGACAATTTTAAAAATTGATATTTGCCCATATGTTTACACCTATCCGCCGATAACTGTTATTATAAATTCGGTCCTGATTCCGCGAATAATTGAGATTAGCACCACCGGTGACGCTCGTCGAAAAATTATAACTTAAAGAAATATCAATGTTGCTGGTGGTATTATCAACCACTGGGGTCCTGGTATCCAAATAATTGGGATTTTCCACCGAAGCGGCATAAGAGATGTTTCGATTATAACTATAGGTGAGATTGGTAGTTAGATTTGAAGCAAACCTGATACCTTGGAGGAGCGGGATCGCCAACCCTTTGGGGGCACTAAAGGTATAGGCTAAAGAAAGAGAACCGCTCCAATTGATTGATTTGGAGGGATTAATAAAAAGGTCTGAATATTGATGCCCCATCGTTTCAGAATAACTGATGCTGGCATTGCTGGTAATTCCGCGTTTCCAGTTCGTTTGCCAGCCCAGCAGTGGATTAAATGAAAGAACTCGACTATCCGAGATCAACCGTTCCAGGGTATCAGCCGTTCTCTGATAAAGACGTATCAGATTTTGGTTAAAACCTAAGTTCACGGAGGAAGTGTAGGCATACTCTTTTAAGAAAGGGATTCTCTCCACCCGGGAGATCCGTAAACTGGCGTTGGGATATGATTCACTCACATTTTTATTCTCCATACCGCTATAGGTGAAACTGCGGGTCAACTGTTTGGTATAACTCCCGGTCAAACTCAAAATTGCGTAGTTTATTCCAGAGTTTACATTAAAATTATCCGAAATGTTCCGGGTGCCATAACTATTAGAATCCTGTTGTGCTACCGGGATTGTATCGACTAATCCCCATTGGTACCTAAAATCTGGTCGGACGAGCGTGGAATAACCAGAGGCACGGCTCCGCGAAAAACCAAAACTTGGATTCTGAATGAAATCGACAAATGTTTCTATCTGTTTTACAATCCACAAAGGAGAACCAGGCAGCTGGAGGCTATCTTTTGTTTCATCCCGAAGATGGGTAAAGAATTTGATAACCTTTTTAATATCAGCGGTGGTAGAAAGACTGATATTGGAGCTGTTATTCACGCCCCGACGGTCATAAGGATGGCGCCATTCAAAACGATGGTCCTCATTATAACTGGAACTGAACTGGAGTGAGGGATTGACTATTAACAGTTCTTTGGCAATGCGACTATTGAATGTCTGATTTCGGCTGACTTCATCACCGAACCGCCATTTCTGGGATACTGAGTCACGAATTTGAGAAAAGGAATAAGAAGTTGAAATAATCTGGTGTGGAGAATAACTTACTGAGAAACCAGGGCTCAATGTTCTCCGACGTTGAGGATAACCAGGGCTGATTTCGTAGGGTTGATTAAGACTATCCCGAACATACCTTTTTGCTCGATTATCGGTATAAGAAGAAGTAAAGGACATTGTCTGCGGCAGAAGTTCGATTTTTTGTCTTAGCAGTTTGAGTGACAATTTAGGGCTGAGGCTGTATTCACCATGGTAATTTCTAAAATCGGTGGTATCAATTTGCGGCGCAGTATTTGAGGTGGAAACCGTCCGATCGTGGGATAACCTCAGATTATCCAGGGTATATTTCAATAACCAATTCTTTGAACCGGATTTGGAAAAACTCAGGTTATAGCCCGCGATGGTGCTGGTTGCGCGTTCCATCATTCGTGCTGAATCATCCAGTTCTACATCCTTGGCAATAAATGAAGAATATCGCGGTTCCTGAATACTTCTATTAAAACCAAAGTTAATCGGAATGCTGAAATTCCAATCTTGCGGCAGAAACTTATTTAATGTCAGACCGGTGTTGAGTGCAAAGTTTTTGCCCGGGCCGGACTCCGAAATTCCCCTTGCTTCGGAGAGTCGTCTGAATCGCCCATTAGATTCTGAATAGGAAAAAGTAATGTTGGAAAGGTCGGCAATATTCAAAAAACCACTGGATCTCATTATTCGACCCACTTCATTCTTCGGCGAAGAAAGTTTTATATCATTGAACCACATTGTATCAGAAAGGGAAGTGGTAAAATTATTGGTAATCCTTATTTCAAAAAATCTATTACTTTGCAGTGAGGGGTTGCCGGAGACTGTATAATTCCCTTCGGTGAGTATGCCCATGCCGCCTGTCTTCTTTTTCAGTTCCGGGAAATGAGCTATAACAACCTGGTATTTGCGCCAGTTATTATATTCCACTGCTCCAGCATCGTAATCGGTCCGGTATTCATAATAATTCATTGAATCCGAACCGAAACGCAAGGCGATTTGCGGGTTGGAATGAAGAGTACGAAAATAAAAAATCAAAGTGTCGTATCCGCGGTAATCCTCCGGAGTTTCAATACGCCGGTAGGCAATACAGGTATGACCTTTTTTCACCTCATGAAGGGTTAATTCTAATCCCCCTTCATTAATCGTTTTCCCTGTAAAAGGATCAATAGGTAAGGGATAGGGCGGTTTATAATAGGTGTGAGTTTCGGTATTCACCGGGGTAATGATAAATTTTTCCGTGGTATCCACCGGATTGAGCGAATCTTCAGATACTACACCATAATTCTTCCAGCGACTGCCCGTAAAATTAAGTTTATGAAGATAAATGGTCTGGGGCGCAGTAAAATCATCAAACCAGATACGGACAAATTTAATATTCTGCCAGTTAGGAAGACCAAAGACGGTATCGCGGGCCAGGGAATCTTTCAATGGTATCCGAAACATCTTCCAGTTGTTTTTCAATCCCCCTTCTACCAGATATCGGCTCGAATCCAGGTGTACTGAAAAACTGTAGTAAATATTTGTGCTGAGATTAAAAATGCCATTCCGATCAATATCTTCGGTATCCCAGATCCTGTTCTTTTCTGTCCCATTTATGCCGCCGTGATAATAGTCATTTTCAATATAATCATCATTACCATCATCTCCGGGGACATTATCAGCATCATTACCAAAAACATTATCCAATCCCCGATCTTCATTATTCGCATCCCAAGAAAAATTGCGTGGATTGTTATCTTCATCTTCAAAGGTGCCCAATCCAACAATTTCACCTTTTTTGTTGCGCCGTAACTGATCTTCGCTGATTTCCTCAGCAACATCGATGTGGACCTTCCCTCCACTGCCATTTATGATCAATTCAATATTCTCACATTCGTCGAGATTCACACTTGTTAGGTATTGGGTTAAGCCGGCAAACGATTGTCTGTTATCCGGAGTGAACTGAATTTGTAAAACCTCGGCAATCGCTTGGGGATCGGTAGGATTATTATAAATATCTTCCATTTTAAAAACATTACCACCGGTAGGTGTAAACCAGATCAGACGTCTCCGGGCAAAATTGCTTGTATCGCAATTCACCGGTTTAGAACAGGGATACCAATAACTCTTTGATAAAACCGCTGAATAATTAATGGAGGTAGCCTCAAAATCATCAAGATATACAGCATTCCGGGAGTTGATATTAGAGAATGAATATGCCCCTTCAAAATTGATATTGAATTTTGATTCGGCTTCGGTTTGTACCAAAGGCAGATTATCAATAAATTCCGTTAAATAAGGGATTTTACCTGGAACGGCAAAATCCATCTCCCAGACCATCCGATTGGAAGGCTCCTCGTTAAAGCGGATATGCTCGTATGGTGCCATTTGATAGGACTCGGTCCGGTAGAAAAAAGAAGAACCAATGCTTCCTTCCCCGAAGATTTTCGAATTTGCCCGCATACCGATTAGGCTTTTTTGTGTCGCGGAAAAAGGCGCGCTGTATTCTGCCTGTATCCGGACGCGGTCGGTACGCGAGATGGGCCTCATAATTTCAACTTTTCCCATATCGTAGTCCACGATGTATTCCGCAGGATCAAGTTCTACATCATTGACATAAACTCGCACATGTTTGGTGTTGAATGGGATAGGGAAAGTTTTCTTTACCTGAAAGGTTTTAGTGTAGATGTAGTACTTACCGCGATGGATAGAATAAAACGGATTAGTGTAAACCTCGGAATCAGGCTCAGGCAGTCCGCTATTCACAAACGGCATTGGTTCTGGAAAAATAAGCAGCCCGCGGTTTAAATCGTATCCTCCACTGCCAAATCCTCCATAGGGATCTACCTCGTTGTTGTTGTCCTTATCCAGTCCGAGTATCGACAACAGGGTGCGCCCTTGATAGATGTATTCATCAATACCACTCCCAACATCGTGATAAATCATTAGGGTGTCAACCTTCTCCCCTGGACTGGCAACGGGATAATAGTTTTTTAACTCATAATTGCGCCAGGCTAGTGAAGTCACCCGTGAGGTTCGTGGACAGATCAGTTTCAAGCACAATGTGTCCGCGCCAATGAAACCCACCGTATCTTCCTGCCCCAGACTGTTGATCTTACGGTAGTAAACTCCCAATGCCTCCAGATTATTATAAAGTCCATTTTTTAACTCAATGATATTGACCCGGCGCCCAAAAAACTGATAATCCTGTTCTAAACCTTCGTATTTCAAGGTGAAAAAACCTTCTTCTTTTTCCAGAGTATCATCGGGGACATTATCATCGTTCAGGTCAAGATACACCCGGGCATAGCGCGTAATCCCATTATTATTGTTCGCGTTATTTCCATCATCGATATAAACCCTCAGTTCAATAATGGAGTCAGTTGTCCCCAGCCAGAAGAATTGTCGCTTAGCATAATCTTTAGACCAGATTGTATCATACATACTTTCAATGCCCCCGGTGATCTCCTGTTCACTGTACTGGGTTTGCTCCCGGGATGCAATTGCCACGATATCCACCGGTCCCAACTTGGCGGTGGATTTTAAACCAAACAATCCCTGGTGTGCTGGAATATCACCTGTGTAACTTGTGCCGGGAATTGATAGTTGAGTATCACCTCCTTCGAGTTCCTGAAGTATTTCGTCTTCTTTTCCTTTATAGGTAACACGAATCTTATTTTGAGTTTCGTCAACTCTTGTAGAATTGTGGTCAATGAAAACCCGCATACGGTCACCAACTTCGCCATCAAGATTTACCGCCATTTCCTGTTCCATTTTTAATTCCGGCAGAAGTGAAGGTCGCTGTTGTTCCGCTGGCAGATTAGAATAAAAGGTTTCCGTGCCCCCCAGTGTGATTTTAATGTAACCACCCACATCAAGTTTTCCGGTTTCACCCATAAAGTCGCTAAAACCGCCCTTGGGCAAAGGTATCTCGATGGTTCCAAACAATCCTTTATTTGCGTAACCCCCTTTCTTCATCAAATCACTTTGTAATTCTTTGAGCATCATTTTTTGATTTTTCTTTTTCAAACCGATAGCAAAGTAGTCATTTACGGGAATAATACTGTCAATCCCAATAAATTCCCCTTGATAATAGCGGAGATATACTATGTATTCGCCATCAGAAGTAATAAAGGCTTTTGTTTCGTAGGGCATAGTGAATTGGTTGAAAACAAAGATGACAAAAAATATCATAACGATTTCATAATTTTATCTGCTATAGTCTCACTGTCAAGCCCAACCACCTTGAGTAAAACTTCCCTTGATCCGTGAGGTATAAAACGATCTGGCAGGGCAATGGTGTGGACTTTAACCGGCAATTTGTTATTTACCAGATAATTCGCCACAGCACTTCCTAAACCACCTATGAAAGAATTTTCTTCAAGAACAAAAACTGACTTTAATTTTGCAATCAGTGTATCAAGCATTTCAAAATCAAGGGGTTTAACGAAACGAGCATTGATGAGATAAGGATTTATTCTATTTTTCTTTAATAATTTTATTGTCTCCAGACCTGTTTTGACCATCGTCCCGCAGGCAATAATGGCATATTCCTGTCCCGGATGGAGAATTTCCCATTTTCCAATTTCCACAGTCTGGATATCTGAACTCTCCGGTAAGGAACACGAAGTGCGGGGATAGCGAATGGCAAAAGGACCTTCACGATACTCAATCGCGGTCTTCAACAGGGCGACCAGTTCTGCCCCATCTTTCGGTGCACTTATTACCATATGGGGTATACAACTTAGAAAAGAAAGGTCAAACGGACCGTGATGAGTAGGACCATCTTCACCGACCAGTCCGGCCCGATCAATCGCAAATATCACAGGCGCCTTTTGAAGGCAAACATCATGTATAACCTGGTCATAGGCCCGCTGGAGAAAAGTCGAATATATTGCACAAACGGGAATATAGCCCTCAAGCGCCAGTGCCGCAGCCATCGTTACCGCATGTTGTTCACAGATACCTACATCAAAAAACCGCTCCGGAAATTTTAATGAAAATTCTTTTAAACCAGTGCCCAAACACATCCCCGCGGTAATCGCCACAATTTTTTTGTTCTTTTCCGCAAATTTCACCAAGGCATCGCCAAAGACTTTAGTATACGAATTGAGTTTCTGTTTTTCTTCGCCCGTGGCAATATCAAATGGACCAATGCCATGAAATTTTTCGGGTGCTTCTTCGGCAATCTTATATCCCTTCCCCTTCTTGGTCACCACATGGACCAACCTGGGTCCGTGCATCTCTTTAACCCGTGACAATGTATCAATCAATTCGCCCAACTGATGACCATTTAAAGGTCCTATATAACGAAAACCAAGTTCCTCAAAGATCACCGATGGAGAATATAAACCTTTCATACCCTCCTGAATTCTTTTGGCAAGATTTCGAGCCCGATCACGGATGTAAGGTGGAAATCTACCTAAGAAAACCCAAAGGTCGTCACGGAACCGGTTATAAGTGCGGGTTGTTATAATCTTCGTCAGATACTGAGATAATGCTCCCACCGTCTCCCCGATCGAACGCTCGTTGTCATTTAAAACAACGATAACATCCTTTTTCAATTGTCCGATGTGATTTAAAGCCTCAAATGCCATGCCTGCACCCAGAGAACCATCACCGATAACACTGATGATATGATAATCTTCCCCTTTTAAATCCCGGGCAATGGCAAAACCAGCAGCGGCCGACAGCGAAGTAGAAGAATGACCGGTATTGAAATGATCATATTTTGACTCTTCGCGTTTGGGAAATCCGCTAATCCCATTATATGTGCGCAAGGTGTGGAATTTATCTCTTCTTCCCGTGATCAACTTCTGGGCATAGGTCTGGTGTCCCACATCCCAGATTATTTTATCTCTTTCGGCATCAAAAACCCGATAAATTGCCAGCGTCAATTCCACAACCCCGAGTGAAGGTGCCAGATGCCCTCCATTTTGAGATACGGTTTTTATGATTTCCTCTCTTATCTCCCGGGCAAGCACCTGGAGTTGCTCAACCGGATATTTCTTTAAATCTGCAGGTCCGTTTATCTTTTCAAGGAGGGCCATTGTGGAATTTGATAAAAATTATACGTTCAATTTATAGTAAGGAAATGGCCTGTTTTGCATGTTAAAACGACCGATTCAGGACAAAATCCGTGAGCGCACTGAATATCTCAAAATTCTTGCCCAATTGGTTAAAAGTATTCTTTGCCAGGCAGGCATATCTTTGCGCACGGAATCGAGCACCAGAGAGTCCATAAACTCTTGGGGCAGTGAGTTTTTCTTGGAGAATATCCTTTTGGGGCGTTTTGCCCAATTTTTCTTTTTTGCCGGTTACATCAAGAATATCGTCGGTATATTGAAATAATATCCCTAGATATACTCCTCCTTTTTCCAGAATTCTTATGCGTGCTTCAGGAGCTTGGGCCATAATTGCGCCAGCTTTTATCGCCAACGCAATGAATTTAGCGGTTTTATTAAGATGAATCTGACGCAACATCTTTGGATTGATTTCAGGATGGGATTGGATATCCAGCACCTGGCCATAAACTACCCCCTTAGGCCCAACCGCCAGGCTTACTTCTTTTATCACCCGATAGCGCTCTTTAAGATGGTCTTCTGACTCGGTGAACAATTCAAAAGCATAGGCAAATAATCCATCCCCAGAAAGCACAGCCATTGCTTCACCGAATTTTTTATGGGCAGATTCCTTACCCCGGCGGTAATCATCATTATCCATTGCGGGAAGGTCATCATGGATAAGCGAGTAGGTATGAATCAATTCCAGACCACAGGCAATAGACATTATCTCCTCAACATTGGTGCCTCCATTTGCCTCATAACTGGCAATAGTTAAGATGGGTCTTATCCTCTTACCCCGGTCAAGTGAGTAATACATAACTTCAAAAAATTGGTTACGATCACTGAAGTATTTTTTCAGCGCCGCATCCACCAACTGTTTCTTCTCGGTAAGATATTGATTAATGTCCATAAATGGAATAGTTATATAATTTTAAATAAAAATAGCGATTTGTCAAGGAAGAAATCATCTAAGCCCTATCCATATTTTTTTATATCTCATGAAGGAGCGATGAAACTCATGGATAAAATTTGTAAGGGTAATCAATGATTTAGCGCTGGGTACTTTTGTAGGGCAAGGCTTTTGCCTTGCATAAATTTGAAATTCTTGGGTGGTAACCGGTAAATGGTAGGCGCAGGCTTTAGACTGCGGATAATTTTTTTAAATCCCAAGGTATCTCGCACCCTGAAGGGTGCGGCTACATCTAATAATCCAGCGCATAAAAATGATTTGACAAAAAGTGGAGTGGACCCAGAGAAATCACAGGTTCGCGAGGATTTTTCTTGCCTCTAATGAATCCGGAACCATCTTCAGAATTCTTTTTAATATTTTCAAAGCCGAATTTCTATCACCCCGTACAAGGCATTCACGGACAAAATTAATGCCTTCAATCTCTAACGTGGTTAAAATTCTATACCTTAAGTCCACCGACCATTGGTCGAAGTTCTTTTTTAATGGTTCGCCGCGGAATAGTGCGAATGCCTTTAGGTATTCAGTTCTTGCAAGTTCCCACGCACCGGCTCGTGCTAAGGCTTTTGCCTGTGATAACGCCCGTAACATATCTTGATAGTCGGTAAGAAAGAATAAATTTCGATTTATCAGACCAAAAACACCTGCCTCGCAACCCATTTCAAGATAATGACCAGGGATATTTAACTGTTTTTTTATTCTATTCAACGAATGAGACAAATTTCGGTGTGCAGTCTTTTGATTTTGCCAGAAATTTCTGCATAAATCGTCCAGATAGATACAACTATCCGGGGTATTCAATTTAAGACTTAGATGTATCAACAACGCCGCATCTTTGGGTTTTAATTTAACTTTAATAGATTTTTGATTTCTTGTTATGGTAAGATGTCCAATAAATTTTACATAAAAGGTGATTGTCTCCTGGTTGAATATCGGCAGTTTTAATATTGATTTTGGCAATCCAGTACTTTTGCCTTTAGCCAATAGATCTGTTATTGGTTGGGAGATAAAGAATATATAACGATAAAAGATTGTAATCAACCCTTTCTTTCTTGCCAGAAGTAATGCCTGCTTATATTTATTTTTTTGCAAAAGTAAACCAATTTTCAAAATCGGAAGATTAAAACCATCGGACAATCCTAAATTTTCTTTGAGAATTATTTGTAACATTTTTTTCTGGACTGTTAACTTAAATTTTTCTATGTACCTTTTCAAATTCTTTAAAATCATCATTGCTCGATCTTTTTCGTTCATAGCATTAAACGCTGCAGCAATCGTCAAATATGAATTAAATATATCACGGGGCAATTCCTGCTCTTTTGAAAGATTCAAACTCTTGGTTGCAGTTTCTATCGCAAGATTGGGATTTCCTTTGATTAAATAGTAAAGACTTTTAAACCTTAAAGGAAGAGCCATGCGGATCCATTCCGGGAGGTTAGGATCCTTACATAACTCCAGTGCCTGTTTGTATTCACCCTTCATAAAATGAATATTCAGGGCTAATTGTGCATTTAACTCTCGTTTTTGCTCATCCGACATCCCAACCAATGCCTGTTGATACCAGTATTCCGCTTTTTTTATTTCACCCAGACGGACATAGAGCCGGGCAAGGTGTAATATGAGATTAGAATCCTGGTTTTTCCGCCGTCTAAGTCTTAAATGACAGTTTCGGGCGAGATAATATGCCTTGTCAATTTTAAAAAGATCGATATAAAGATTGGCTTCGGCGATGAGAATGGTGAAGAAAAGATTAAATTCCATAGCAGCAATTCTCTTTCTCTTCTTAATTTTAAAAAAACTCTTTAATTCTTTTAAAATCTTTTGCTGGTTTACCAGATCGCCCTTCCAGGAGAGCAAAGCAAGTTCTGCCAAACCAGCCCGAATTGCTAAATAGAATAAACTTTTTTTCTTCGCCTCGTTATATAAACTATCCATCCTTTTTAAATTTTCTTCAATCGGAATCTTTCCAAATAGCGCAAGATTTTTTTCCAGGCGCCGCGGCAGACTCAAAAATTGGTCCGGGATTTTAGTCAATAATTGGTTTTTAGGTAGAAGAGGTACACTATTTAAAATCTCTGCTGCTTCTCTGATCTTTCCGTCATTGAATAGTTTTGATGCTAATGCCAATTTTTGTTGTATCTCATTGGCACTGATACCTGGATGGTTGTCATTGATCTCGGATGTCTTTTTCGTGGCTCCCGCATAGCCATAGCGGTTCCATATTGACCAGATTGCATGGCAAGAGACCTTAATCCCTCTTTTTCTCAAAACCTCCTGGGTATTTTTTATAGTAATATTGGGGTTCTTTTCTTTCAAAAATACAATCTCTTTTTCCAATGTTTCTTTTGTCTTATTCCAGGGAATTTTATAAGCGGATACGAAAAAGCGGTCTTTTAATACTTTATAAACTTTTACCCATCGATAAAGCGTTAAATAATGAATCCCGAAGTTTTTTGCGGTCCTTCTTAAAGAACCGTTTTTTAAATACTCCTCGACGACCAATTTTTTAAATTCAATATCACTGTTAGCCATATGCGGGAATATTATAGTAATTTTTTTAAATCGGTCAATAATTATTAATTCACGCTTAATGTATTGGTAATTTCACTCTTTTCAGCCCTTGAATTGCTAAAAAAATGACACACTGGGCGATAAAATAGTAGTTGACGAGTGCATAGTTTTAATTAAAATTAACTATAAACAGAAAACAATGGCTTTAAAAATCTGAAAAACAAGGAGGAATTATGAAAAAATTTTTTATAATGTACGTTACTCTCACATGGGGGCTCTTTGGCATATCAAGATGGGAAACACGCCATTATGAGCCAACAGATAATGGATTTCTGGATGCCGCAGCGCCTGATTCCATGATAGGTATTCTTTGTGGTGTGAGAGACCAGGTGGGAGGGATTATTTATAAAACGACGGATGGCGGTAATACCTGGCAGGAGATACGTCCCTGGACCATCAACCAGTGCATGTTTGTCTTCGGGATGGATTTTGTCAATACCAGTATCGGCTATCTTACAGCAATGGGAATAATAGCTAATCTCTTTCCCGCAGCAGTTGTTTACAAAACTACTGATGGCGGTAATTCCTGGACGAATATCTATGGTTTGACTTTTGAATTCATCGGTAAGATGTGGGATGATGTATTCTTCCTTGATGCGAATACCGGCTGGATTGCCGGTGCAAACAGCGATATTAGAAAAACAACCAACGGTGGTTCTTCCTGGACTACCCAGAGTGCACCAGTCTCCGGTTCTTTAAAAAGCATCTATTTTATCAATCCCAATGAGGGCTGGATTGTGGGTGGTGATTATGACACAATAAATCATCAGGGAATAAATGGATTGATTCTCCATACAACAAATGGTGGGACCAGCTGGACCGCACAAGTTTCAAATGCGATGTATCAATTTTATGGTGTCCATTTTATTGATAACCTCAATGGCTGGGTCTGCGGATTAAGGGATTCTGCATCACCCGGAATTTTCTTCAGAACAACCGATGGCGGAAACAATTGGGTTGAAGTAATGGGACCATCGGTATCCATTGGTAAATATGGCTTATATGCGATTGAATTTGTTGATAATCAGAATGGATTTGCCGTTGGCGGTGGTAATCGTGCCGGCTGGGAGGGAAGCCATTTTAGTATCTTCTTAAAAACGACCAACAGTGGAAATCAATGGCTTGTGGATACTGTGATATTTGATAACAGTCCCTGGGGTTGTTCACCATTGGGAATGGATATGTTCAATTCAAGATGGGGTTATGCAGGTGGCACAAGATTATCCGCATTCAGATATACGCCGTTGAATGTAGCGGTTGAGGAAAAGCGAGATATTGCATTGAATAATCAGAGTTCACCTACTATCTTCCCGTCAGGCAAAAGAATCCAATTTAACCTTGGAAACAGAGAGAGATATAATAAAATTGAAATCTTTGATGCCCTCGGTAGAAAAGTCTTTGAGAAAAGTGATATTTGCTCTTCGGTCATAGAACTTCCCAAATTAGTGAAAGGATGCTATTTTATTAAATTTTATCCTGATAGAAGAGAAAGCTTTACGAAAAAATTTGTAGTATTTTAATATTGAGAAATACCAGACAGCGCTGAATGGAAGTTAATGATAGTATGGGGTCTTGACAAAGGATTTATTGTGGTATATGATTTTGCTGGAGGATTGCTATGTGGTTAGTTCTATTAATACTTGTTGGATTTGGATTGGAAGCAAGACAGGAAAACATTTCACCACAACTACAAGAACAACTAATAAAGATTAGCAACGATACAAGAATTGAGGTTTTAGTTATTATCAATCAACCTTATCCTGACAATACACTTGGAGACCTGACCATAAAACAAAAGGCAGAAGTATTCAAGTCAATCGCCAGAGATAGCCAGAAGCCAATTATGGAGTTTTTGAAAAGATTTCCCGGGGAAATAGATTCTGTTTTGCAATTCTGGATTGTGAATGGGATATATTTAAGGGCGAGTGTGCGAGTTATAAAAGAACTTGCCCGTCATCCGTCGGTAAGATTGATATCCCATATCCCTGAAGTCAAACCAATTCCCATCATAGAAGAATCAGGAACAACATCGCGCACTCCTGAATGGAACATTCAGCGAATAATGGCGGATTCCTGCTGGTATTATGGATATACTGGCGATAGTATAATAGTCGGTATGCTTGATACTGGACTAGATACAACCCATCCCGCATTGCGGGGCGGTAAGTTGATAAAATGGCGGGATTTTTGGCATGGTATCCCATATCCATACGATGACAATGGTCATGGCACAGCCTGTGCTGGTATTATATGTGGTGGTGATGGATTGGGTCCGTTTACCGATGATATCGGTGTAGCCCCAGATGTAAAATTATGTGTTGCAATGATCGGAGGTAATGTTAGCCCAATTGTTGCATTACAGTGGTTCGCTACTTTAAAAGTGGATTCCGGTTTTGATATTAGGGCAATTAACAATGCCTGGGGGAGTTCAAATCAATTTGACCTCACTTGGTGGGATATCTGTAATACCCTGAAATCACTTGAAATTTTGCCAGTCTTTTCAATTGGAAATGCCGGTCCTGGTTCAATGACTACAAATACTCCAGGCAACTATCCAACGGTGCTGGGCATCGGGGCAACGAATGTCAATGATACAATCGTATCGTTTTCTTCGCGTGGTCCAGCACCTGATAGTGTCCCTTGGAATGATACTACATACTGGTATCGGAATGACTGGAATTTGACCAAACCGGATTTGTGCGCACCTGGTTATAGTATAAGAACTGCCTGGCTCAATCAGCAATACACAACAATCCATGGAACTTCATTATCCTGTGTCCATGCCACCGGTGCTGTAGCAATACTTTTTGAGAAGAATCCAAATCTTTCAGTTACTGAGATTTATAATATTCTGCTCAATAATGCAGATAGACCTGCTCCTGGTGCACCATATCCGAATAATAATTATGGTTGGGGAAGGTTGAATGTCTGGAAGGCATTACAGGCAACGACCGGTATCCATGAACAAAGCAAGACGAAAAATATGATAATCTCGCTCAACGTATTACCGAATCCATTCCAGAATCACTGTGTTATTAAATTTCAAATCCCAAGCACCAAATCCCAAAATCCAAACGGAAATGTCGGGCAAGGCTTCAGCCTTGCGATATACGATGTAAGCGGTAGAATGGTTAAAGATCTTTCTCGGTTAACGGTAAACGGTGAACAGTCAACGGTTGTGTGGGACGGTTCTGATGATTCGGATCGCAAATTACCTGCGGGCGTTTATTTTGTTAAGTTTGAGTATGGGGGATGCATAAAGATAGGAAAGGTTATCAAGTTGAAATAAAAAATGGACAAAAATAAAAAGGGGTGTAATATGGCCAAAAAATATCTTGTTATCCTTGTAGGGGTGGTAATGATTGTGTTATTTTTTACCTCCCCAGTCTGGAGTCAGATTATCTATACAATCCAGAGCCCTGGAAGTGAGGCATGGAAGAATCCCTCAGACAGCCGGGCACCGCCTCAACTAAAACCTGGGAACCCTGGTTATCAACCTGCAACTCCAGAAGAAAAAAATGCAATCGCTTTTTTTGATACATTGTGGTGGATTACATATAATCCAGATACCACAAGATTTGTGACCCAATTGTATCGTTTTAGAATAAATGAACCTATTAATAAAATTGCCCGGATGACCTTCAGATGGTATGGCCATAGGGCTGGTACATACCATCCTGTTGCTCAATTATTTATTTATGATACAAGGGGAGATAGTTCTCACTGGTTCTATAGCCCGGCGATCAGTGGAGATACTGACACATTGTTATCCTGGGTTTGTACTGCGAGTGATACCATTGACTGGATTATAAATGATAGTTCCTATACCTTCTTGGCAGCTGAGGCTTATAAAGGTTCATGTCCTTTGCTCTTTTCCTGGAATGGTAAGGAATATGAATTTGTTGGTGATGTGATCGCCAGTGCCAATCTGGGATTATGGGTAGATAGAATAGCCGGGTTTAATATTTATATGCCCATCGACCCTGATGAATATCTTAAGATTCCTTCCCATCAGATCAAGACGAAAGATAATGGAATTATTTCTATTAAACTGAATGAGATGAAACCTGAGGTTTCATATATTGACCAGGTCAAACTCCTGGCGGTTGACCATCCTGAAGGGGTGGCTATTTATCCTAATGAAGCTGCAATCTTTCCACCACCTCCATTCAAAATTTTTGCAACCATTGAGAAGAAATTGCCGATTGCCGCGCGCACGGTTGATGGAAAGGATGTGTTAAATTATATAAAAGAAACTGACCGAAACTATGTGCCTTTTTCTTTCAATGATCCTTTAATAATTGAGTTTGACCTTGGTGAGTTAATGAATCCAGCAAAGGCAGTCTTATTCCTCAATGGTTCCACACGGTTTTCTGACGATGATGTCTATGACTATGTGAGTTTGCGTTACCGCTTGAAACAAAGAGGGAGGACTATCAAATTCCCTAAGGTTGAGGTGATTGGCAAGGATGGACGCTGGAAAAAAATCGGGTATTGTGGTTATCCTGCAGGGACGAGTAAGACGATGGTCTTTCCACTCTATGATAAAAAAGGGAGGTCAATCTTTCTGACTGATGACCATCGTTTGCGGATTACATTTGATGAGGTCGTCTATGTGGATAAGGTCTGGATAGAAGAAAATACCCACACTGATTATGCAATATTTGAGGTGCCATTAAAATATGCAGACTTGCATTACTATGGTTATGGTGCCTACTATTCTAAAGATGGTAAATATCCTGGTGAGTATCATTATCATCAACTTGTTGATAATGATTTCCCTGCGGTTTTTGGAAATGCAACAAAATATGGTGATGTCCAGCCGTTATTAAAAGGAGTTGATGATTGTTTTGTAATTATGCATCATGGGGATGAGATTGATTTAGGTTTTGATGCCAGTTCATTGCCTTCCTTAAAACCTGGCTGGACAAGGGATTATATTATTTATGTTTATGGTTACTATAAAGAAGCATTACCTGGTCGGGCTTATGCCTATTCAATAGAGCCCTTGCCTTTTAAAGGGATGGCAGGTGTGCTTGTGGGCAATGGTATGTGCTGGTATCCTTATGATAAAATACCGGGTTTGATTGGGGCTATCATTGCGCGGATTGTAGCAAAGTCTAAATGGGATTTCCCGTTGTCTTTTAAAGAAATCTGGGATATTGTTCTGGCTTTCATAAAAGGGGATGTAAAAAGACATTATCCTGATGATTCAATCCATGTTGCTTATCTGAAAGAATGGAATAAAAGAAAGATAAATGAATATTATCCTGAATGGTATACTGATTTGCCACATAAGAATCTTGAAAAAGTACCGTTATTGCCAGCTGATTCACAGTGGATTGCACATGTGCTTGCTTATCGTCAAAGTAAATCGGCTTGTCATCATTCGCTTTATTCCAATTATGTGGAATTACAGGTTGATACGATTGGGTATTTTGTAGAAGAAAAAAATACCGAAAATAAAAAGAATATCCAGATATCATTAGGACCAAATCCATTTCGCGACCGAATTCAAATTGACATAAGTCTTCAATTTAAGACAGACATTGAATGTGAAATTAGAAATGCATTAGGGCAATCTGTTCGGCGGTTATTTTCTGGTCCATTGAGAGAGAAAAATACAACCCTAAACTGGGATGGATTAGACCAGGATGGCAATCTTCTGCCATCTGGCATTTACTTTTTTGTATTAAAAGGAAGTAAAATAGGAGAAATTAAGAAAAAAATAATAAAGATTGAATAGACGATGATTATAAACCAGGTTAAGAATAAGGAGGTCATTATGAAAAATAAAAACATAATCTTTTTATGTCTGTTTTTGCTTTTCAGCGTATCGGCGTTTGGCTATCAGACCGATAGCGTTGGTGTACCGATGAGAGACGGCGTGAGATTGGGGACTGATATCTATCGTCCTTTCTGGAACAACCCGATACTGAAGGCACCGGCATTATTACAGAGAACCCCTTATGGAAGGGGCTGGGATGATACTTATATCACTTTGATCTGTGATATAATGGGTTATGCCCTTGTGGTTCAAAACCTACGGGGTTATGGTGATTCCGAAGGTGAACCGATGGTCTTCTGGACTGATGGCTGGGGGGATCTACAGGACGGCTATGATGCGGTGGAATGGGTGGCAAATAGAAACTGGTGTAATGGAAAGGTTGGAATGATCGGCGCCTCTGCCCATGGAATGACCCAATATTATGCAGCAGGCGCACTGCCTCCCCATCTTGTTTGCTGTGCACCGATGGTTGCGGCACCGAATCTTTATCGTGATTGTGCATTCACCGGTGGCGAATTCAGGAAGGCACTTGTTGAAACCTGGCTACACGGTGTTGATACACCCTGGCTTATTGATACGGTTTGTAATTATCCAAATTATTGTAACCGCTGGTCAATCGTCGATCTTTCTCAAAAATACAATGTCGCGAATTATCCAATGTTCCATGTTGAGGGCTGGTATGATATGTATACAGACGGTGTGCTTGAGGCGTTCAGCGAATTGCAGAAAAGATTTCATAACCAAAAATTGTTTATCGGACCCTGGGGGCATGGTGATGCCTGGGGAACAAGGGAACAGGGAGACTTGGTCTATCCACCGAATGCCGAAATGGATGAACTGAGTTTTATTCAGATGTTATTGGACTGGTATGATTACTGGATGAAAGAAGGAGGTGGTCCGATTCCGCCGCCTAAAGTCAAATTCTACCTAATGGGAGATTGTGATACCCAGGATACGACAAACTGGAACCGCTGGATTGAGGCTGACACCTGGCCCCTGCCCCAGGTTGTGTATAAAAAGTATTATCTCCGGGATAACCACCTGCTTGATACCCTACCCCCAACTACATTTGCGATTGATACCTTTATCTATGACCCGGCAAATCCCTGTACAACCTATGGTGGTAGAGAGTTCATCGGACTCACTCATGGTTACGGTCCGATCGACCAGAGACCAATTGAGAACCGGTCGGATGTTCTAATATTCTCAACACCGCCACTAACCTCGCCTTTGACCGTGATCGGTAAATTAAAATTCGTTCTCTATGCGGCTTCTGACCGCTATGATACTGACTGGGCGATAAGAGTTACTGATGTCTATCCTGATGGCAGGTCAATTTTGGTAACCGACAATATTCTAATGGCACGGCACAGACATGGATTCGATAGAGAGGATTCGTTAATTCCTAATGTACCTGACACATTCAATATTGACTTATGGAGCACTGCCCAGGTATTTAATACCGGACATCGCTTAAGGGTAATTATTTCTTCCTCTAATTATCCAAGATTTGAAAAAAATCCCAATACCGGCGCTCCTTTTAGAAGGGATGACCCCAATTTTCTGGTGGCTACCCAGAAAGTCTACCGGACACCCGCGCTTCCCTCTCATCTACTTTTACCGGTGTTGCCATCTACGGTTTCTCTCGAAGAACTGGCTAAAGCAACCATCAAGACAAACAATATCACCACCCAAACCGTAGCCCGGATGCTTAGAATCAATCTTAGACTTTGCCAAACTAGCGCGGTGGAAATTTCAGTTTATAATACTCTGGGACGGAGAATATGGAACCTGAGAAAATCTTATCCGCCTGGCGAATATGCACTAACTTTGCCTGAGCTTCCCAATGGGGTTTATTTTATCTCTTCAAGGATTAATGATCATCAAGAAGTCAAAAAGGTGGTAATTATTAAATAAAGCTACCTAAGAACCACGACTTTCTTTGTCTCCTGATACTCACCGGCAATCATTCGCACAAAATACACACCATCGGGTACCTTTCGACCTAAGTCATCATCTCCTAACCAGACAATACTTGCACCTGAATCCCGAGTTAAAGTCTCAGGAGTAAAAGATTTTACAAGTCTTCCTAAAACATCGTAAATCGCGAGGCTGAGATTCGATTTTTCATCATAATCGTTTGGCAGAGAATATATGATATTCAGTCGGCATTTAAAGGGATTCGGAACCAAGATCAAATTTGGTCTATCTGTAATGGTCAAATCTCTTTTTTCCTCAATTCCAACCGTTGGCGGCCAGGTTGTAAACTTTAAAGCAAACTGAGAAGTAATGGGAGCCGCCCACTGATGATATGTGCCGTCATAGTAATACTGAATACCAACATCCCGTGCGTAATTCTGTATACCAATGGTATTATCACTCTGCTGCATTGAATTCATATACTGAACTATTATCTCACCATCCCCTGTTGGCGTCGGATAATAAGCGGGGTCATACAAAATTATCTCAAATGTCTCCAAAGTCGTATTTGCACCATAATGGGGAACCCTAAACCATTCCACTACAAAACGATGATTTGCCGCATCATTGTAATAATAAACATCACCAGGAGCCCCACTAACCCCAGGGTCCAAATCATCCCATAAACCTGCAACACAAGTTCGTGGTGCACTTGCGTTTGGCAAACCATAATTCGATGGATAACTGGATGTTGCTGAATCCAAAGTTACGAATCCATTTGATGATATTGAAATACGATTGTAATTCAAACCATAGTATTTGAAGGTAAAGGGCAATCCCACACGCCTAACCTGATCGTCACTGAGATTCAAAGATATTCCGGGATTCTGGGTCTGGGTCGTATCTATTGCAAACCAACTATAAACCGGTGCCTGTTGATATGGACAACCCGACCAGTAGACATAATAATATCCAGTATCAGTGGGCATCGGCCGGCCGACGGTTAAACTGAAATTTCTCGTCCAGGAAGTTTCCGCACAAACAATATAAAGCTGAAAATTGACGGTATGCCCGATGGAACAGGCAGGAGAGACAGAAACCCGGAATGGATCCAAACTATTGTGTGCAGAATCACCAGCTGGAATCGTTCCATAGGTGGTGGTAGAATCAAGCAGTGTAATGTAAATATCGTTTAACCGCAATTTTGCCGTGGTATTGGTTGCTGCCATCCCCCCAGCATTCCGAACATAGCAAACAATTCCGGCATTCTCACCTGGGTCGAGCCGGCCATTGTTATTATTATCCTCCACCACCGCAGTGCGATTTAGCAACACATTGGGACGGTTGGATTCATAAGGTTTTATTAAAACACAGAGTGCAGCAATTTCTGCCTTTATTACTTCGGTAGCAAAGGGATTATTATTATACCCCGCACCAATTGTATCACTCGTGCGGTGATAGTGGGGATTGGTGGGCCAGTAATCTTCAATATTACATAATCCGTGATAACCATTGTCGTAGAATGGTTGGATGTCAGAAGGAATAGAAGAAAGTGTTTGCTTCACAGTGAGCAAGTTGGTATAGGTATCGGCACAGGCAACAAAGAAATCGGCAAAAGGAACATTGGCGCTGTTGGTCAAAACATTGCAATTTTCTGGCGAGATATCCACATAGCCAATCATATCTCCGTTTAAAACCCCAAGGATACTATCGCCATTCTGCCGAGCGTTATTAGCATAATAGGTACTGCCGTATAAACCCTGTTCTTCGCCGCTGAAGGCAATAAACCGGGCAGAATACTCAAATTGATAATCTCTTAAGACCCTTGCCGCCTCAAGCGCTGCAGCAGTGCCGCTGGCATTATCATCCGCTCCTGGAGCAATATTCGGTGCTTGATTTGATGTCGCATCAAAATGACCATCAATGATTGCATAAATATTGGGATATAAAACTCCTCTTTTTATTCCTATCACATTCGGTGCATAACCAGAAGTGTGGTATTGAAAATATACCGAATCACAGCCGTATTCAATAAATTTGTTTCTTATCCAGTTTGCCGCAGCAAAACAGGAATCATGGGTTGAATATCGGGTCCTAAAATTTTGCAAACGCCGGACAAAACTCAACACCGTATCGGGATTGACCCGATTCACAATCTCCTGAATAATCGGGTGATAACGCACTTCCGGTAAATTTATTGACCCGGATTTTATGATAGGTTTGAAAGATAGACGGACGATTTCCACGCGTTCCTGTGTCAAGGGCATGAGTCTATCTTCTCTTAGTTCTATCAAATAGACATTATTGTCCACAGTAAGAACCCTGCCAAACATCCCAGGTTCAAACGAGTTACCAAAGGTGTAAATCAGATAATATTTCCCTTCTTTCGGATTTTTCTCCAATATTTCTAATTTAAAATCTTTTAATTCTGCAATTTCATCATCATCTGCCAGGACCAATGCACAATTATCCAGCTCCTTTATGATTTTTAGATCCCGGGCAAAAAGTGGCTCCAGCCGGTCCGCCTCGAGTTCAATTCTTACCAGGTTAGATTGAGCAAAGGAAAAAATAAAAATAGCCAAAAAACTCATAACCTTAACCATTTCAACACCTCCGGTTTGGAAAACAAAATGGGGCAGGGTGAAACCCTGCCCCATTTGCCTTTATTTCAGCAAGATCGTCTTCTTTGTATCAGTGAACTCGTCAGAAACCATCTGGTAGAAATAAATTCCCGCAGCAAGCCGTCGCCCATTCTCGTCCCTGCCATCCCAGTAAATGGTGTAAACTCCTGGTTTCTGTTCGGCGTCCACCAGTGTCCGCACTACCTGACCGAGACAGTTGTAGATCTTCAGCGTCACCTTGGTAGGATGAGGAATTGCATAGTGTATTCTGACCACTCCCTTTGCAGGATTGGGCATAGGCGCTGAAAGATTGTATGCCACAGGGATAATATTACTACCTTCGCTAATGCCTACTGGACGGATATCGCCATTGATCAAAGTGAAAGTCCTATAATACCAGGCACCCCAGTTCTGTGCACGATATGATGCATTGTCGCGGCCCCGGACAAAGAGTGTGCAGATATTAACCACATTCGGCGTGTAAACTAATCGGATAGAACCGGCAACATCTTCAACAATCTCATCCCATGCACCGTCCACGACCGTCATCGGTACTTCGCCACTTGAGGCATTCGGACTCTTGGCAATGTAACTTGCTGCACCGATTGTGCTCAAACCAGTTTCAGAATCACTCACTACAGCCGTAAAGGTCAAAACGGTGTCAGTCGAAGTTACAAATTTCGGGTTATTCGCCACGATGATTGAATTCGGTATCACCTTTGGACCAAGGTCATCATTGCCCGCAATGTTAATCCGGAAATTGCCGGTCTCGGCAAAGCCCCTCATCGATGGATAGACATTCTTATCATTGACCGTCACCCGCACCCGATATCTGTTGCTATTCTGAAGGGTACTCACATTCCACGAATAAGGCGAAGTAAGATTGGTCCCAGAAGCAATCAGATACCAGGTTGAACCACCATCAGGTGAGTATTCAATCCAGGTAGTATCAATCTGGGCGCCACCATAGGCGGTTGCAGTCCAGGAGATGGTGATTGGGCTTGAGGTATAGGTCTGACCTGCCACCGGCGAAGAGATTGTCACATCCGGATGGTCATGGCCAATCAGCCAGATGAACATGTTATTGAGAATATCGGTCCGGGTGGTACTATTGGGATTTGTAGTATCAATCTGAGTGATCTCAAACGCGTTGGTTACCACCCTTGTCCGCTGGCCACCCCAGACACCATCACCTGGTGTTCCCATATTATTCGTCGATTCCCATTTGATACCGCAAGAATCATTCGCCGCATTACCATGCCAGACATAAGTTCCAGTTCCTGCTGCACCAGTCCCGGAAAGCCTAATAGAATCACCTGCTGCGCCCTGCCGGAATGGTTGATAAGTCACACCCGCTGTATAATTTCCAGAGATCGGATCACCCGCAATACCTCGCAAGGAAGTCCAGGTGGTAGCGGTGATATCACCAATATAACGGAAATGGAGATAGTCCTTGGCGAAGATCGTATCCACCCGGCTGTATTGCCACGTATCCCAACCAATATCATGACCGGTCATGGCAAAACGGGCACCACCATCATGATAGGTCTTTATCGTCTCTTTCTGGGCAACCGTCCAGACTGGATAGTTTTCCTGTCCGACCTGGAAATATACGGCTTTATACCACTTTAAGTCGTTCCGTCTATACTGTCCCTGATCCTTGGTTGACCACCAGTTATAAGTCCAGCCACCAGCAATGAGCGCATTCTTCATGAAGTCTGGATGAGCAAATTCAGTGCCCTGGAGATTGTTGTTCAATACCACAACCAGAACATCTATTCCAGCCTGAGGTTTTGTCTTGAAGGTATAATGGAGACCACCATTGTTGTCGCGCACTGCGTTGCCGCGGAAATCTTTTGATTCCACATCATAATAGTAGATGGTGTTGGGCGTTAATCCTGTTAGTTTTACTCGATGCGGCATGCAGTAAGGAGTATCAACTTGCGCTACAAGGTTGAGATTGTTTGGATTCGTGCCATAATAAACCTTGGAATTTGCACCTTCATTCGTATTCCAGCAGATATCTACTGATGTAGCATCGATGTTCTCACAATGGACATTGTAGATGTTAAAATACCAGGCATCAACCGCTGCCCAAGTGGTAGAAACATAAGAAGGATTATTATCGGTATAGGAGACATAAATCGTATCACCCTGGCAGACAGAGAGTCTTCCATCACCATGGACTGCACCACGGAAGAGCAACGGTATCTCACCTTTGAAGACATATGCACTCTCCGCAAGCTCCACGCATCTCAGAGTTTCGGGTTGAGTCTCAATGTATTTCCCAGTTAGCACAACACGGACTGTATCCCTAATTCCAACCACCCCATAGTTTGGGTCCTCAACTCTTACCCGCACGGTGTCAATAATGAAATCATTGGCACGATAAACTGCCTTATCAGTTGTAACAACTCCAGCAACGGTCGCGGCAGTATAGGTAATCACCAAAGCAAAGGGCTGTGGTCCATAGGGTACATTTCGGCCTTCAATCCTCACCAGCCAGTCGCCGGCGGTCGGTGAATTTACCCTTACACATTCCTCAACATTAAGGGAATCCCGACCAGGTGGATTTGCCACTGATTGACCCCCAGAGTATTGGTTACCACGATAATAGGTGTTTCCCACCTGAACATACAGATCAAGGTCATTTACAATCTGTTTATTGACTGCTGGGTTGCCTGGATAATCGGTCCAGACAAGGGTGATCTTTAAATTCGCGGCACCTGAAGGAACACTGAAATGGTAATCCTTTCGCTCACCGGTCAAAATACCGATGGTATCATCGACGAGGAGCGTCTTACGGGTATCACCGGCAAAATATAGTGTGGAATCAAGGTCAACCCGACCCCAGCCGATATTGTTATCCGGAACAGTTCCACCTGAAACATTTGGGTCCGCGCAGTTTATCAATATCGCCTTTATCATTGCCGCACTGATATAAGACCAGGCATTTCCGGCGACCTTTTTACCCGTAGGATACCAACCCTCTCTTAAGTATTGTCTAACCAGTGCACCTGCACCACATGCTCCAGGCGAAGCCATACTCGTTCCAGACATCGTTCCAGTTCCTGTGGTTCCGGTGGTGGCAGAAATAACACTTGAACCTGGCGTGCAGATAGTTGGTTTGATACGGTTATCATCGGTTGGACCACGGCTGGAATAAGAAGCAAGGGAATTGGAAGATGTGCCATTACCAGTGGCTCCAACCGAAACACAGTTTTTAGCTGTCGCTGGAGAACCTACTGTATTCGCTGACGGACCAGAATTTCCATTAGAATAGAATAACAGAAAATCCTTATGAGCCCACATGAACTGATCGACATTGAGGCTCATGCCTGTATATGCACCCCCCACATCTGCACCCCAAGAGTTGGTGCTCAAATACGCCCTTATTCCATGGCTCGCATAGTATTTGTTATAAGGCCGGATATAGAGATCATTCAAATCCCCAAAGGTATAGATCGAAGAACTCGTATTATCACCACAATCATTGTGGTATATCCGGGCACGTTTGGCCACACCATCATAATAACTCGTCCCTAAAGTCGTATCATTCCCTGCTGCAGTACAACCGGTATGGGTGCCATGATAAGAAGCACCAGAACCATCACCAAATACTATTTGAGCCGGTGCACCAGAATCATAGGCAACGATTTTATTATGCGTCGGATATACACCCCAGGTCGTAATCTGGGCACTACCGGCACGATGCAGATAGTGCTGGGTATTGATTCCTGAATCACAATGGTTGATGATTTCACCATCACCGTAAATCCCCATCCCCCACATCCGGCGGGCTGTATCATCATTGTTAGGTGGGGCTGTTGAACGATAGCCAGTCATCACTACCCACTGAACATTGACATTATAGGCATGAGGCTGGATATAGGGTTCAATCCAGTAAATCTCTTTGATATTCGCCAGTTTATTCAAGTCCGCCTTATTAACCGTGCACCAGACCATTTTGTTGATACCATTGTCGGAAGTGATAATATCCCGGGCTAAGGATACTGCCTTGATTTTTTCCAGAGCCACGGTCATATCAGCATCATTGAAAAGCAGAATCGTCACCACATGTTCACCATCAACCGCATCAAAAAGCCGGGAAATCTTATAAGCCGGCTGATAAATACCCAACCAGTTAACTGCTGGATTAGCCAAAATGGCATTTTTCTGTGCTTGATTCTTTAGAGAGATGACAAATCCATAGTTGGGAATGTAGAAATGAATCTTCGCACCCTGTGCTTCAAGCCAGTCTTTCTCAGGTCCATAGATCGGTCCTGAAAATTGAACGATATAGTAGCCAGTTTCATCATCCCGATATTGTGTCTTTAGATCCACAGGTAAATCCGGTTCACCATTTTTGCCCAGAAGTTTGGTATCAAATGAAATACCGTTGGAGAAAGCAATCTTCGTTGCATCTCCATAGGTAACAGGAATGAATTGAGATTTAACCTCGCTTGAGAATACTGGAATGATGTCGGTGCGGTCTACTGGACTTTCCCAATCATTTTTTTGTTCTTCTTTTTGAACCGGTTGAACCGGCGTGGGCACCTGGGTTTTTATTGCCCCCAGTGCCAGTGTTGCTATTACCATTAGAATCGCGATTTTTTTCATAGCCACTCCTTTCTTTTGATAATTATTTTCTCTCATGTTTTTTATTTTTCTCACCCCCTTTCATCTCCCAATTATATTTTTTTTCTTCATCCTGTCAATGATTCAAAAGAATTGCTTTCCTGATCACATTCAACTGACCCACTTTCAGACGAACAAAATAAATTCCCGATGGTAATTTCCGGCCCAGATTATCCGAACCATCCCAGATAATGTCTGATATTTGATCCAGCCTTGCAGGATCCAGATTAAACATCCTCACCTGACGTCCCAAAACATCATAAACCACAAGGCTAAAATCTTTAACCGCCTCCCTGTTTTGACCAACCAACTTGCTGCTCGGAATCTTTAAACGGATCACACAACGATCCTTAAAAGGATTGGGATAGACCCCAAAATAAAATCTATCACCACCGCTCTTTGTAATAACTTCTCCAACATTCGCCCAGTAAAGCGACTTATAACAACCCGAATTATAAGGATCATAACGAAACTTAGGCCATTCGAAAAACTGCCCATCTAAATCAAAAACCCAAAATCGATAATCATTCGCGCCAATCATCAACTCCAACTTACCATCCTGATCAATATCGTAAAGTGCCGGCGATTGTTCAATCCGAATACCAAAATGAATTGGATAACCACTAACCAACCCACCATTACTATGAAACGCATACAAATTCCAATCACCAGCTCCACAAACCAAATCCATCATACCATCACCATCCACATCTCCAACCACTGGTAACTTAAACTCCCAACCCAACGAAACCGGAAAACCTGAAACTATATTACCCAACGAATCTAACACCGAAAGAAACATCGAACCCCGATTGCTGCCCACAACCACCTCTGGACGCCCATCCCCAACCACATTCGCGAGCACCGGGTACCCCTCAACATCACCCAACGCCGGGATATATCTCTGCCATACCAAATTCCCATTCATATCTAACAGATGGACCATGTCTGTAGAATCCGTATAAAAACAAATCTCCAGCGAACCATCCCCAATCACATCACCCAAAACCGGCGAATAACACATCTTTGCCGCCACCTGCTTAGGAAAGACACCAAAATAATTACCATGACGATCCCAAATAAATAAAGAGTCTGATTGTGAACCACCACATGCAACTATCTCTAAATCCCCATCGTTATTTAAATCACCCACCGCTGGCGAGCCTCCATGCCACCCATATAAAACTTTTAATATTCCATCTGGGGAATAAACACCTTCACCTGTATGATGAAATACATAGAACCTTCCAGCCTCTGTTATAACAAATACCTCTAAATCTTCATCATTATCAATATCCGCTAATACTGGTGAACCAATTATCGAACCATCAAGACTCTTGGGCCAATTATCCATAGGAATCCAACTAATTCCGGATCTCCGCAAAATATAAAGATTCTCTCCCCACCGCCTTATCCCAAGACAGATCTCTAAATTGCCATCCCTGTCCACATCGCCCACCGCCGGCGAAGACCAAATCTCGGAATTACAAGAAAATATTCGCCCATATGGATCTATACCCACCGGCGTGCCATCACAATGCCACATGTAAACATCCCCATTCCGCGAAGAAACCACCACCTCCAATCCCGGATAATCCGGATCCAAATCACCAAAATTGGGTGAAGAAAATAAGTAACCAAAAACCATCCGTGGCCAACCCAAAGCCACCGCAGGATTAACCCGCGCCTTTATCGTATCCGAAGCATATCCCTGATTCAACGAAGAATCCACGGCCACCACATAATAATAATAATCCCGCCCCAACTCCACTCCCAAATCCTCATAATAACTCACCCGCGTAAGGGGATTCCCAATATACTCAAAATCACCATTCGGTTCCAACGCCCGATATATCCTATAGCCAACCGCACCAGAAACCATAACCCAATTCAAAACAACAGAATTAGGAGTACCAAACGCCCAAAGCGAATCCACCCGCATAGGCCTACCCAAAACCACCTGCCGTTCTTCAGCCTGCCAACCCCGACTGTAAAGCGCAAAACTATAAACAACCCGACCCGGATAATTCAACATTAAACGAAAAGTATCTCGTGCAGAAACAACATGACCCGAACTCACTCCTCCAAAATAAACCAGACTGTCCAAAACTACCACTGTATCCGAATAACTCCTGACCAATGCATAAACCGAATCCGCATCACCACTTCCGCAATTCTCAACAACCGGCAAAACCTTATAAACTCCGCCATCCAAAATATAATCCTGGGTAAAGAGCCTTAACACCGGTGCTTCAACCGTAAAACTACAGGAATCAGAATAAAAACCACCAATATCCAAAGCCAAATAAACCTCATATCCATCCGGCGTCCAAGGACCTATCGCAATCCGTAAAGGCGTGAGATTCTCCTCCACCCCACCCGGCATGATAACGCCATACCGCGCCGTATCCACCAGAATAGTAACAAAACTATCCAAAGAAGCAATCCGCAAAAAAACTGAATCCAAAGGCTGAGTGCCTGTATTACGCAAACCAATGAAAAGATCAATAATCTCTCCTGGATTGGGAATACCATCACCATTCCCAAGAGTATCCACAACCCGCTGCCCCTGGTAGACAAGGTAACCGGATAATGGCAGCACATATAAAGAATCAATATAAGGCACACAGCCATCGGCAATTATCGTGTATTTCAAAAAACCTGTTGAACGGGTGCGCAGAGGGGTTACCGCAATACCGACAAAACCTGAATCTTTTAAAAATACTTCATTTTCCTTGTAGTATACTACCTCAAATCTTTCAATCATGGGGAAGATATGTAAAGTCAAGGTATCATATCCTACATTTAAGGTGTCCGGGTCTACCAAAACCGAATCTATCCGATGTGGCACCACCGACCATAATTTCAAAGTTGGGTCTCCAAGTAAATTAAGCGAATACTGAAATACCCGATGCCAGTTATCAAACTGAGCATAGGGAATCCACGGGATCTTGCTAAAAGCTAGGGAGACACTGAGGGGTTCAGAAAAAAGATTGGGGAATAGAGTCCTTATATAATCGATATGATTATAAGCTGCACTGGAACTAGTTGGCCCAATGTATCCAATACCGCCACCATGGGAATTCATCACCCAGTGCTCGCCCAGGCAATCTTCCTGGAATGGTCCGGTAAAGCAAGAGATGACCACCATAAATGGATAGATGTTATTAGCCAAAGAGTCAAAATCAAAATTGGAGACATATTCTCGAGGAGTTGTCCTTGCTCGCAAAAGGTTAACATCACCATGGGCAAGCCAAGTAATAAGATTGTAACCTTCTTTTATGCCCCGAAGGATCTGTTGTTTTGAGCTTTCGTTAAAAAAATTTCTTCCAAAATTGCCAGGTAAGAGGGGACTCAATTGATTACGGGCGATATAATAAGAGTCATTCTGAGACCAGAACATACTTGTGACAAATAATGCCTGACGCTGCCAGGATTCGTTAGAATTGGGAGGCGTCTGGAGAGCAAAAAGATAGGAAAGGGTCTTGTTGAGATAATGCTCCACATCATCTGGAACATGGGCAGGAATTCTTCCTACAAAGACATCAGGATAAAGATCAATGGAATCCGAGACCTCTCCAAACTGTTCATCGCCATCAAAATTCCAGTTGCCATCAAGGTCGGAATAATAAAGGTCGGTGGTGAAATGAGCCGGATACGATCCCATCACATAATCCACCCATACCCAGCGGGTAGGAATATCTGGCACATCATTGCCCAGTAAAACAAAACTCACCCCCCATTTTTCTACCGCATCTCTGATAAAATTGCGCAATTTCTCTGCATCATCCACTCCCAAATAATGATTCCTGATCCATTCCATTGTCTTGATTACACCATTAAACCCGAATAGTTTTTTATAACGCAGAAATTCTTCGTAAACTGGAACAAAGGGTTCAGTCGTGACTATAATTAAGTCTAATGGAGTCCCTGAAAAAGATGGTAAATCAGAAGGTAACAGATCTTCCGTATTATCTTCAATCGATACCTCTGGGTGATGGATAGTCCCTCCCAAAAATTTAAATTGGGACATAGTTTGGAGTATATTCTCAAATATCTTCTGGGAAAACCTTGTCTGCCGATATGGCTTTATCCCTCCAGCATAAGGTTCGGTCTCAATATCTAAAACCAATTTCCTGAGAACATAGAGTTTTTTTGTTATTGGCTCATATCTAAAAGGGGCAATTAAAATTTGCCCGAGGTGATACCCCCGAAGATTCCCGGAATGAAAAGCAATAACCAGATTTTCTGGATAAAATCCGGGATACTGGTAAATCTCGGAATCCGGACCAAAAAATTTCAATGGTCCATTGAGGAGTGCTGGAGGCTGTACTGGAAATAAGAGATACTCGCCAGCAATTTCTTCCCATTCGGCGGCAGCGATATTCACATTTTTAATCTTTTGATTGGTAGGTAAAAATAGGGTATAAACAAAAGAAGGAATCTCCGGGCTCCCCGGATTTCCGACTGTTACACCATTTTCCAAACAGATTTTTTTGTATCCTTCAAAATCAGAAATTGTATAATTGAGTTGGTCCACCGGAACAGTTATGTGTAGTGAAAAAATAAGTGACGGTAGGATTAACAATGGTGCCAAGATTTTTATTTTAATCATATTTACCCCTTTATGTGCGGGGCTCGGATTTAAATCCGAGCCCCGCTCTTTAGGTTATTTCGACATCACGAACTTCCGGACAACGGAACCATGTTCTGTCTCCATGTAGCAGAGATAGACACCACTCGCACACCGTTTATTATTCTCGTCCATTCCATTCCAAATTATTGTCTGGGTACCCGGCTCCACCTCACCGTTCACAAATGTCTTAACATGTCTTCCTGTGATATCGTAAACCGCAAGTCGCACTCTCATCTTGACCGGCACCGAATAATTGAATTTCACGGTATTTTTGAAGGGCGTCGGCATACCAGGGGAAAGGCTTATCTTCTCAAGCGGTCCTGGTTGCAGTTCTTCATCAATACCCACTCCTGGAATACCACGGAAGCCGAGTATTTTAACAATCGCCCGGTTGGGGTTTTGAGCAATCGTCAACCAGTAATTACCATCGCGTGGGTCATACTCCACACCACGGACATTCCAGCCCGGTAGGGTAACTGAGTTTAAAACTGCACCATCACTTCTACGCAGCTCATACAGTACAATCTTAAGTAGTACTGGAGTTGCATCACTACTGAAATGTGTATACACAAGTAACAGCGTTGTATCAGGGCCATAAGGCTCTATCGCCAGTCCCCTGGGTCCATAGTTATCACCGATTGTCAGATTGACTGATGAAACATTTCCACCCAGGGTATCGCAACGATAAATTATTGGTGTCGCACCAGCCGATGTTCTGCGGTCTGCCGCATATAACCACCTTGATGTTGGCATCCAGGCAAGCCCTGTTGGATAATCATTTGCGGGATTGGCAAATTGTCTCAAAACCGTGCCACTGGTGTTGATTTTATAAATTATCCTACTCGGCGCGGTAGGATTCGGATCAGCCGCCACCCAGAAGGTGTTATCATAAGCACAATATTTAATATCGGTTGGGCAGGAATCCGGAGCAGGAATTGTACCCAGATAGGTAACATTGCTGTCCGAAGTGTACATCACAATCCCGGTAGTCCGGCGGTAGAAGTTGCAAACATAAAGCCGGTTGTTTTGTGGATTATAGCCTAAACCATAAAGGAAGTGGGTATCACCCGGTGCTACCTGGACGGTCTTGGGACCCCAGATTACATGGACTTCGTTGATCCCGACCTCAAGGCTGAATTCAATATCCTGCACATAGCCACCGCCACCGGTGAGATGCAGAATAAAGTCCACAAAGGTTCCTGCGGGTGTCGTTGAAGATATGGAAAACCGGAATGGAGAACCACCATTATGGGCTGTGCCACCAACAGCAATGTCTCCAAAGTTTCCTACAGAGTCGATTAAAGTGATATAAGAACTTGTTTTTCTTAAAACACCCACACAATTGGTCACCCCCACATTGGAGAGATTTCGGAGTGTATCAATGAGATATACCGTCTCTCCTGCATCACACCGACCATTGAAATTTCCACCAGGAGGAGGATCGTAAATTCGCTGACCCGCAATATGAAGGACAGGACTCGTAGTTGGACCAAGACCACCCGAAACAACTAAGGCATAAGGCTGGTTTGTTCCCTGGGGTACATTCGTTCCTGTTACCCTGATCACCCAGTTACCAATCTCAGGGACATTCCGACGCACACATTCTTCAACATTCCGGTTATCAGCAGAACCACCCGGTGCAGATTGACCACCGCTATAGACATTTCCCAGATAGACTGTACCGGTGGGACTGGTAACTCGTAGATCAAGATTATTTACCAACGTCACACTCGCTCCTGCTGTAGCCGGATAATCAGTCCAGACCAGCGTGATTTTTAAAGGTTCAGATTGATTGTTCACCGTGATGGTAAATTCATCAAACTGACCCGTAGCAACGCTATCATAGGTTACCCAGAGTTTACGCACATCACCGCTGAAGAAGAGTGCATCATCAAGACAGACCCTACCCCAGCCGGTGTTATTATCCGGAATGGTTGAACCTGCGATTGAAGGATGAGCACCGTTTATGATGATTGCCTTCACCAGAGAAGCAGGAATGAAACTCCAAGCATTTGCTGGGTTTGAATCACCAGAAGGATAAAATCCCTTAGCAAAGTATTGTCTGACAATCGCGGCGTTGCCTGCAGCACATGGTGTTGCCATGCTTGTTCCTGCCATTCCCAGATAGGAATTATTATTAGGTCCTACCGATGAAAAGAGGAAATATCCCGGTGCTGTGACAGTGGGTTTTATCCGGTTATCAGCAGTGGGACCACGGCTTGAAAAATCTGCCATATAAATTGCCGCGGTGCTATTCATGGTCGCACCGACGGTAAGAATATTTTTGGATGTTCCGGGTGGGTAAACTGTATTTGACCCCGGTCCACTATTCCCTGCAGCATAACAGATTAAGAAGTCCCTGTTCCGCCACATAAAGGAGTCAGTGGTAACGCAATATGAAGTATAAGAACCCGCACCACTCGTGGAACCCCAGGAATGTGAAGAAATTCGTGCAGCACCACCGGCATTACCATTGTAAGGTGGAAGGTAGAGATTGGCAAGGTTTGATGGAACCGAAAGAGAACCAGTAGATGTTCCAATATCCATAAAGAACATCTTTGCCTTCAATGGCATTCCATCATTCGGATTTGTCCCATTGACATAGGAATCGTCGCCACAAATGGTTCCGGCAGTGTGAGTCCCATGCCAGCTACCGCCTGCATTATCACCAAATGCCGCCGAGGAACCCGTGGGTTGGAGATAGGCAATGATCTTGCGGTGGGTGGGATAATTCCCCCAGGTTGTGATTGAAACGGCAGGGTCCCGGAACATATCATGGGAAGTGAGTATTCCTGTATCCGCAGTGTTCACCACCTGTCCTTGACCCATCAGGTTTTTGCGCCAGATTCTCCTATCTACTTGCTTCCAGGTCTGGGTCACCCACTGAGCCGATTGATTATAGGCAACGGGTTGGAGATATGGTTCAATATACATCACCTCTGTCATCCGGGCAATCGTATTAAGATGATTCCGCTCGGACTGGATTTTAATCACCCGACAATAATCATCATCAGAAATCTCCAAGATTTTACAACCAAGGTTTTCGAGTTTGCGCTTTAAAAGATAAATGTTCTCATCCGGGAATGGAAATACAAGCCATTCATCTTCATCGGGCAATTCTTTGAATAAGGTGCTGATTTTGTAAGCAGGCTCATAATTCCCTATCCAGTTCACAAAAGAGAGCCCTTCAACCAAATCCTTTTTACTCCTATCCATCCGTGCAATAAAGGCATTGAACGGAATATACTGAATGAGCTTCACTCCCTGAGCTTCAATTGTTTTCTTCATATCTTCATAGACCGGTCCTTTTATGTGGATCAAGTAGTAATCGGATTCGCCAGTGAGCTCGACCGGAATTTCCGGTAATCTTTCCCGTGGGTTAAAATAGTAACCCGCGATAGCAATGTAGTCATATTCAGGAAGATAAGGCGGTGTGTATGTTCCACTCTGGTAGGCAACCAGACAGGATTCATTAACGACAATTAATGCAACCAAAAGCAATCCCATTTATCCTCCTTTCTCATGATTAAAAAGAAATACGCAACCGTTATTTCTTTTTAAATCTCACCCCCTTTCTTTTTTCCAACTTTTGTACATAATTATTCATGCGCGTTAATGGATTCAATTCTCTTACTATTATATATTTTAACTAACTTTCAAAGAATGTCAAGGGGTAATCGACACCGTCCTTTAAACTTATAAACCCGGTCAAATCCCCATGTCTTGGCATATTGGAGTGCCTCAGCTATCCCTTTTCCCAGATCTGCGGTCCGGTGAGCATCAGAACCAATGGTAATGACCTCTATCCCCGCATCTTTAGCCAGTTTAACAAATTCGGGTGCAGGATAGAACTCATTATGCCGGCGCAGACCCGCGGTATTTATCTCCAACCCGATCTCATACTCTGCCATGAGTTTAAAAAGTCCATAAACCCGGTCCTGATCAAAATTTTTAATCTTATCACCATAGAAATTCCATCCATATTTTTTGTACACATCAAAATGGGCAATCGCATCAAATAAGCGGGTGCGGACGAGCAATTCCATGGTTGAAAAATAATCTTCAAGGAGTTTTTCCACGGAATGGGTTTGAAAATAATTATGACATTCCTTAGAACTATCAATACAGATATGCTCAAGGCAATGGACTCCGGCAAGGAGGTAATCGAGTTCCAATCCATCAAGTATCTCATTTAACCTTTTTTCAATCCCTTTGAAGAAACCAACCTCCATTCCAAATCGGATATTGAGACCCTTTTTTGTGTATTCTTCACTGAGTTCAAAAATTTCTTCTTGCAATTGACTGAACGCCTCTCGGCTTAACGGTCGCACTGTTCCATTAATCCTTACCAGATTATCATCCCTTAAAGGATCCAGTTCACAGTGATTGGTAAAGCAAATCTCTTTCAAGCCCAGTTTCAATGCAGATTCACAATATTCGCGTAGAGTTCCTTCCGCATCAATTGAGTGCTGGCTATGGATATGATAATCAATCATGTAATCCCGTCTTTTAACTAAGTGATACTACAATATCACCCGCTCATCAAGGGGTTCAAATCGATCGGCTTTTTCTTTTAAATCATAAGCGGTATTTTCCGGGAATGAAAATATCTCCACTCGTTTATGACGGTTTTTCACAAATTCTACAAGTGGAACAAAATCACCATCACCTGAGGCAAGTACAATAGTATCAACGTAATCGATCATTCCCAGAATATCAAGTGCAATCCCCATATCCCAGTTAGCCTTTGCCGAACCATCCGCCCGGGTTCGCACATCTTTTATTTTTACGATATATCCGATATGTTCAAGGCTCGTAGCAAAAGGTTTTACATCTCCTTCAGGGGGCTGGACGATATAGGCGTACGCCTTAACCAGATTGCGGTCGCCGGTGATAAGACGCAATAATTTTTCATAATTGACTTTTGCCCCGTAACTCATCTTAGCCGAATAGTAGAGATTCTGCGAATCAACGAATATGGCGATGTTTTCTTTCTTGGTAAGTGTAGAAGACGCCAACAGGGTGCGGAGCAAACGGACCTCATCGTGAAGTTTTATACTCCATTCAATATTTTTGTTGAGCAAAGATTTGATATCATCCAGGAGCTGAAATAATACAGACGATTTTTTATTTAAGATTTCGGTTATTTCCTCTCTAAAGGCATTCGTTTCCATAGTTCACTCCTTATCTTCACCTATTTCCCGCCTTTTAAAAACTGGCAAATACCGATATAGTCCGGGTTTGGATTTTTCATCTGGGGCATTCGTCCAGACCAGAATATACTCCTGCGTTCCCCGGACATCAACAAAGATAAACTCCAAGCCGTTGTAATACTGCCAGTATTCATAAGGCTTGGCTTCTTCAAATTGTTTATTATCCACCTCATCCGGTGGTCCGTATTTTATGTAAATTCGCCCGCGGTCGGTTTTGGAGCCAGCCAAATATCCCTCCTGAAAATGTGCGTCCGCATATTCATACCTTTGGGCTATCTCTTGATAGTTATGTTTCTGCCAGAATTTCTTCAGATACAATTTCTTTCCCTCTCCATCCAAACCCTGAAAGTGCTTATATTCTTGCGGACTGACAAAATACTCAATCGCCTCGTAATAAGGCAAATCTTCGGTAGTTATCTCCAGCGGTTGGACTTTTGCCTCCTGGATTTGAAAATCTACTTGTTTGGCAAGATGCCGGGAGTTTACGGAATCGTCCACCATGACAGTAAGTTGATAAGAATCGGGCTTCAACGCTTCAATATTTATCCCCAAATTCAACGCCTGTCGGGAAAACTTTTTTGCGACATACCTGGTTATTTTCCTTACGGTTTTTTTGTGGGAGTCGGTGATAAGATAAGTCACCCGCAAACTGTCTCCAGCAATTTTAATATTGTATAGTTCGTAGTAAATAAAAAGATTTTTCGCTTTTGACTCAAAAATTCCTGATGGATTAGGTACCACGCGCAGATTACCCTTGGTCAAAAAACCGCCGGTAGTATCCTGAGTAATCGATTGGGCTAACAGGATATCGCTCATCAGATAATCCAATTCCGAAATCGCTCGCCTTCCTTGGACCTTACCGTATTTATCCTGGCAACTAACGGTGACTGACCAGTCATATTCGCCCTGGGTAAGATACCGGCCAAACTGGAGATAGAATACCATCTGCTCCTTAGCCGCTTGGGAAAAAGAGGGAATGGTGAATTGATAACTTAAAGAGTCCAAAAGCGAATCAGCCAGTCTCCGGTTAACTATCTTCAATTTTACTCCACAATCAGCAATTATTTTGCCCCCAATTTCACGATAAAAAAGTTCATTATAAGGAATGGCACAGTTGAACTCCAGATAAAATATATTTTCGATCCGGGTTTCAGCACCTGAGGAATCCATCGTCGTCAATGGGGTGTGATACAATACCGGCTGGACAAAAAAATTAATGGTGCTGAATAGACTCACCAGCAAATTCATATTCTTTCTCCATGGGGGTTGATAAGAATATACTCACCGAATCCATGACGGTCATAGAAAATAAACTTCAAATTCAATCGATAGTAGAACCAGATTTCATAAGGCTTGGTGGAAAGTTCATAAGGACGGGATTGAATCTCATCGGGTGGACCGTATTTAACATATATCCGACCCCGGTCGCTCCGCCACCCCTTATCCCCAAAAGAAAAATGTTCCTCGGCATAGGCAATGCGTTCAAAATATTCGGCTTCTTTTTCATTATATTCGGTATTCGGCGTTGGGTCGTACTGCTTCCAGAAAGTCCGCCACAGCGAATCACGCTCCTCTATGCGGGCTTTTCTCAGCTGATCCATTTCTCCAGGTGTAGCGATATACTCCAGTTGAGCGACTTTCAGATACCAGGTCTTATCATCCAGATAGAACGGCCGATCGATCACCACCGGGATCACCGTATTTTCAAGATTACCTTCCCCTTTTTTCACCTGGAGGTGTAATTCATAATTCCCATTGGATAGTGGTGCAACATAAAATCCCACTGTATCATCATAAATTCCCTTTTCCAGCAATTCAGTCTTCTTCATTCCATGAAACTCAACCAGCATCCACTCAGCATTGCCTTGCTGATTGAGAATGGTGAAAGTTACCCAAAGTGTATCCCCGAGCAGCCGGGAACGGATATTCGCGATATAACTTAAAAGGTTAATATTTTCTTTTACATTCAATAACTCGGATCCTTGCAAATCCAGAATCTTTAGCTGAAACTTTTTTGAACGTGCGGGAATCCGGATTTTTAACGAATCATATAAATTTTCGGTCGTCCTTTCTTTTTCCCGATACCAGTACTCCCCGGTGAGCTGATTACCCTTTCGATCGAATACCAAAAGTTGGATTTCATAGGTTGCCATCGCTACCGAATCCAGATTGGTAAATCGTAAAATTTGGGGTGGGATTTCTAAGCAAAGATTTAAGATGTAAGTAGAATCATCAAAAGGAAGATAAGCCGCTTGCCATTTTATGGTCGTCAATAACAGCAGCAACATCTCAGGATTTCATTTTTTGGTGGTCTTTAAAAACTTCGTTCAGTGCCTGATCAATCTTTTTAACAAATTTAAAGGTCAATCCCTTTTTCACATGTGCGGGTATTTCCAGTAAATCTTTTTTATTTTCTTCGGGCAAGAAGATTGTATCAATGCCTGCCCGCTTTGCTGCGATTACCTTTTCTTTAATACCGCCTACCGGAAGCACCCGGCCGGTGAGGGTGATCTCACCGGTGAAGGCAATCTTGGGATCCACTGGCTGGTTTCTAAAAAGAGAACTTAGTGCCACAATCACCGCCAATCCAGCTGAAGGACCATCCTTGGGAATAGCACCGGAAGGAATGTGAATATGCAAATCGTATTCATCTAAATTTTCTTTTATACCCCATTTTTCAAATTTGGTTTTCAGATAGGAAACCGCGGCTTGACAGGATTCTTTCATCACATCCCCGAGTAACCCGGTAAGAATCAATCCTTTTTTACCCCGGACTTTCAACGATTCAATGAAGATAATCTCTCCGCCGGTTGGTGTCCAGGCAAGCCCGGTTGCCAATCCTACTTCTCCTTTCCGGGCTGCAACTTCGGAGAATATCTTTGGTGGACCCAGGAATTCTACGAGGTTTTTTTCATCGATACGGACCGGTTTTTTCTTACCTTCCGCAAACCGCCGTGCCACCTTACGGCATATTGAACCAATCTCCCGTTCTAAGTTTCGTACCCCGGCTTCTTTGGTGTAATTGTTTATTATCATCTTTATTGCTGATTCTTCAAATTGGATATTCTCTGGTTTCAGTCCGCATTCGGCAATCTGCCGCGGGATTAAGTATTTTTTGGCAATCTCAACTTTTTCTTCAAGGATATAGCCTGGCAGTTCAATAATCTCCATCCGGTCTTTAAGCGCCGGTATGATCGGATCAATGAGATTGCCAGTAGCTATGAACATCACATTTGATAAATCAAATGGAACCTCCAAATAATGGTCGGAAAAGGCATAATTTTGTTCTGGATCCAGAACCTCTAAAAGGGCACTAGATGGATCCCCCCGAAAATCCGTACCAATCTTATCAATCTCGTCGAGCATAAACACCGGATTTTTAGAACCACAGGTCTTAATGGACTGGATGATCCGGCCCGGCAATGCACCAATATATGTCCTCCGGTGTCCCCGGATCTCCGCCTCATCCCTGATACCTCCCAGGGATATCCTCACAAACTTCCGGCCCAATGCCCGGGCAATGGACCTGCCCAGGGAAGTCTTGCCCACTCCAGGTGGACCGATAAAACAGAGAATCGTTCCTTTAGAATCGGGTTTTAATTTTTTCACCGCCAGGTATTCCAGAATACGCTCTTTTACTTTTTCTAAATTGTAGTGATCTTCATCCAAAATCCTCTTTGCCCTTGCCAGATCATGATTATCCTCGGTAGCCACCGACCATGGTAAGGAGATCAACCAGTCCAAGTAGGTACGGGAAACCGTATACTCGGCAGCCTGGGGTGGCATCTTAGCGAGGCGGTCGAGTTCTTTTAACGCCACCTTCTCTACATTCTCAGGCATCTTGGCTTCTTGAATCTTCTTCCTCAATTCTTCAATCTCTCGGGTATGTTCATCGGTCTCGCCCAATTCCCGTTGAATCGCTTTTAACTGTTCCCGAAGATAAAACTCTTTCTGACCTTTATCAAACTCACTCTTCACCTGGGAACGGATCTTGGCACCTAACTCGAGAATGCTTATTTCTTTTTGTAAAAGGGGGATCAGTTTCAAAAATCGATCTTTGGGGTCAGCGATCTCCAGTATTGCCTGTTTTTCACTAACCTCCAGATTGGTATAACCGGTGACAAAATTTATCAGGCGGTCCGGATCATCGATATTCAAAACGATTGCACCCAGCTCATCTGGTAGATAGGGTGCCAAAGAAACGAGTTGTTGAAACATGGTCACGACATTTCGCATCAGAGCCTCAATCGACATGGTCTTCTTGTAGCCGTCAGGATAAAGTTGAATCTTCGCCTTCAAGTAGGGTTCGACTTGGGTAAATTCTAAAACACGAAAACGCTTCAATCCCCGCACCAAAAGCCTAATCGTCCCATCCGGGAATCGCAACATCTTGGTAATCTGAATGACGCAACCTACCTGATAAATCTCTTCAGGCTTGGGTTCCTCCACATCGGGATTACGCTGGGTGATCGCACCCGCCAGCTTATTGGTGGTGAGTATTTCATCGATCAATTTTGCAAGTTTGGGAGTCTGGATGATTAAAGGGACCATCTGATCCGGGAATATTACGCCCCCTTTTATCGGAATAATACCCAGTTCCTCAGGAATTGTTATCTCTTTTTCCTCCATCGTTAAGCCTCCTCAATAGGTATGATATGTTCTTTTAACACCGGAAATTTTATCGTCAAAACGCCTCTTTCTAACTTATAATCCCCGTCTTTTGCCTCCACCGGTAATGGAAAATCAATCCGCCGGAAAAACCGACCGTAGGAAATTTCCAGGTTGTGAAAAACTACATTCCGATATCCAGGTTGTCTTACAATCAAAGGACGTTTGACGCCCGACACGATCATGTAATTCTGACCGACATTGATGGTGATATCTTTTAATTCCACACCCGGTAGTTCAATGCTGATGAAAATTGTTTCATCCACTATATATAAGTCGTAAGATGGTTCCCAGTTAATCAGCTCCACACTCTCAGATTCTTCGATGCTTTCATCCAATGACCTCAATACCACTTTTATTTCAGCAACCTCCAGTTTTTCCATGCCGCGCGCTCGGGTATTTTTCATGATAAATTATAATGCAAAACTTTTCCCTGTCAAGTTTTCTCTCATCGGGGTAGCAAAAAGCCTATCGGCAGAATCATCTCCTCCAGTGAGATACCTCCATGCTGAAAAGTATACTTGAATTCCCGCTCATATTCCGTGGGTTTGGTAGGGTAAATAAAATAGTAATCTTCTTTGGCGATTATAAACCGAACCGAGGCATCTTCGGCGGGCAGATAAAATGCTCCGGGATTATTCAAAACCAGAGCGGTTTTTTCATCCACCCGGAGTGCGGGACCGTATTTATAACGTAGATTGGGAGAAATTTCCCGGCCTCCATAAACCACCGTGGGTCGGCGCACATGAATAAAACCGTGGTCGCTGGTGAGAATGATCCGCCGTTTTTTAGTAGCAATGGCTTTGAATAGTTCAAAAAGCGGTGAAACAGGAAACCAGTAACTTAAAAGATTGAGTAAGATCCGTTCATCATCAAGCAATCCTTTCATATCACCCCGACCTGGAATAGAATGGAGCAAAAGATCAAAAAAGTTAATTATCACGATGGTAATATCACTCCGGTCCTGAGCGATTTTAGAAACATTCCTCTCGATTTCTTCAATGGTCGACAATTTATAAAAGTTGAAATTTATTTTCAGACTATTTCGTTTCAGCAATTCTGTAAACAACTCTTTTTCGAACCGGTTCTGCCCTTTCTCTTCAAACAACCAGTATTGGGGATACCCTTGTAAAATCTCCAGGGGTAAAAGCCCGGCGAATATACTATTGCGGGAATAGGGTGTGGCAGACGGGAGAATGGAAAAATAATATTGAGTATTTATTTCAAAGAAATCACGCAAGTAAGGCTGGAGCTTTAAATACTGATCAAGACGCATGGAATCAAATATCACAAAAAACAAGCTCCCTTCCTGGAGTGTGGGGAAAACCACGGTCTTAAACAGGCTGTTAGAGAGAATCGGGCCGCGACCTTTAATAAAATCTGGATAGTTGTGGACGATATACTTGGTAAAACCCGCATTGGCGCTCCGCTTTCGTTCATTATGAATCTCCTTCAACTCCTTGCTCCCGTATTCCAGAAACCGCAAATCCCAGGATACCAAATTGCGATAATACTCAATCCAACCATTATAATCTTCGGGCTCAGCAAGGACATTAAATTGACTCGCATAATCTTCCGCCATTTTTTCTTCAATCAAGTGGCGTCTTTTAAGGATCCGGTTCAACACCGAAAGAATTTGATTAAAACTGAAGGGTTTGGTTATGTAATCATCAACCCAGCCGCTGTATGCCTGTTTCATCAATGCCTCTTCTTCGCTTTTGGTGACCATCACCACCAGTTGCTGGGGATTATCAAGTTTTATTCTTCGCAGAACCTCTAAACCGTCTACCCCGGGCATTATTTCGTCAAGAAAGATGAGATCAAAAACCTCGCGACTGGCTAATCGGATACCATCCTCACCGCTGGTTGCGGTCTTCACCTCATAGCCCTCTTGATTGAGCAAATAGATAAAAGGTTTTAAAAGTTCAATCTCATCATCAATCCATAATATTTTCATTTTCCACTCCCTGGGATATAAATCTGAAAAGTCGTGCCTCCCGGACCGGTCTTTTTTAAAGTGAGTTTGCCCTTGTGGTACTCTTCAACAATCCGTTTTGTCAAAACCAGTCCCAATCCCCAGCCATATTTTTTGGTGGTATATCCAGGTTTAAAGATATCCTTTGCCTGTTTGATTCCCGGTCCGGTATCAGCAATTTCAATGATCGCATTATGGTCATCAGCCTCGGTTTTTATTGAAATGGTCCCAGGCTTGGGACCAATGGCATCAAGACCATTCTTCAAGATGTTTTCTATTGCCCAGCCGAGAAGAATGTCATCAAATTTAATAGGCGGCAGAGGCCGATAATTTTCAATGAACTTAATTTGAGTGTGGGCACGCCGTTTGATATAACTCACCGCCTTCTGGATCACCGGTATCGGGTCCTTTTCAATCAGCCGCGGGGGCATACCGATACGGGAAAATTTTTCCAGCACTTCTTTCATCCTCTGGGTATCCTCAACAATACCCTCAAAGATTTCGGGTGTAACATTTCTTTTTAAAGTCTCCAGCCAGCCGGTAAGAGAAGAAAGAGGGGTGGCAAGTTGATGGGCAGTTTCCTTGGCAAGGGAATACCATATCTTTTCCTCTTCGCTCTTCCGATAAATCAAATACCCCCAGAACCCCAGAAAAAGAAATGCCAAAAGAAAAGCGGTCATTAAAAAAGGCAAGATCTTCAATGAGCGGGTGAACGGTGATAAACCATAATGAACATAGCCGACGATTGTCGAATCCGAACCTGTCCGGATGACTATCGGAATCGGTCGATGTTCCCGGTCGAGTTTTTTAACGATTTTACCCAGATCTTTTTCAGGTACATTTTTTGCTGAATACGGTTGCCCCTGAGCATCGGTTAAGACGACCGGAAAGTCAATCTTTTCAATCACCTCCCGAAAAAGTAAAGCCAGCAATTCCTCTTCGCTGGCACCTGGTCCTGAGGCATAACTGGCAAAAATCCGGGATGTCGTCTCGGTCTCCCTCTTAATACGTCCCATTAGAAATGTGGAATAAGCATAAGTGACAACACCAATAACACCGATCCCGATTAAAAAGTAGATAACAAGGGTACGCGAAGTAAAACCACTCGTTTCCGGTAAAAGACTAACTTTTTCTTTCTTACGAAACAGCCATCTCATATTTTTTCTTCTTTTCCAGATAAAGACGCTTATCCGCCGTATCAATCAGCGTCCCAAAGTCTTGGCCATCCTCCGGATACACGGCGATTCCACAGGAGAACCGGATGGATTGTTTGAAAGATTTCCCCTCCTGTATGATCTTCCGGACCTGTTCAATCCGAAAACGCATAGCCCGGGCACCGGCCGCGGGTAAGATGATGATGAACTCATCGCCCCCGTAGCGAGTAATATATCCATCCTTTATAACATCACGCAATATCTGAGAAATCTTGCGGAGCAGTTGATCGCCGGCGAGGTGTCCGTGTTGGTCATTGTATTCTTTAAACCGATCAAGATCAATCATCGCTAACGCAATTGATTTAGGGGATCGGGCAATCAATTCCTGCAACTTCTCACGCAAAAATCGGTAGTTATATACCCCGGTGAGTTCATCGGTATAAGAAACAATCAAAATTTTTTCAAAAAGTTGGTTATTCTCTATCGCCAAGCCTAAAAAATCACCGAATGCCTCCAGTAACCGGATTTTGTTGCGATCGGGAATCCGATTATCTACCGGTTCGGCAAGCGAGAGGATACCGAGTATCTCGCCGGCCCGCGAATAAATCGGACTAATCAAAATATCACCCGGTGCCCATAAGTCATGAACCCTTTGCTGCCGATGGGCGGATTTGTATACTTCGTATTCCCTTATTTCTTCCATTACCTCTTCGCTGGGTATGTAGTATGAATTGGAAATCCGAAAGCGATCCTGCATAATACCTTTTATCACTTGGTATGGAGGATGAACCTTTTTCGCCTCCCGGAATTTTTTCAATGATATGCCAACTCCATGGAACCTTTCAAAAGTCCCGGTTTCGGGATTGTAAATCGAACACATGATTTTCTTAAACCCCAGAATCTGTTGGGCGCGACGCAGAACTTCGGTGAAGAAATGTTTCAACTCGTAGGGTGATAAGAGAAGTTTAGCAATCTCCTGCAAACCTCTGCTCTCCTGGAGTGCCTTGTTCAATGCCTGGAATAATTCAATCCTTTCTAGTGCGATCGCCGCCTGATTACCCAAAAATTTAAGGCGCATTATTGTGTTTATTTCGTTTGGCATCTTCTCAAATTCATCGAGTAAAAAGAAGCCACGCCCCCGATTTTTAATCGTGAAAGGCACCAGCAAAACCATCCCCGAAGCCAGCGTAGGCAAAAAGGACTTTAGAAAACCATTTTTAGTTTTATCTAACTTCATCACTTGTCGACTCCGAGAAAGTTGTCGGTATATCTCGGGAGGAAGCACTTTCACTGAGATACGCTTTTCTCTTCCTACCAATTGGTCTTCAATTGCATAATACAAATAAACCTTTTCCGTCTCAAGGAGTTTTTTTGCGGCAATCTCTACAAACCATATCACTTTATGCAACTCCAGAGTCGTAATCACATTCAGATTTAATTCGTTAATAATCTGGAATTCACTGATTCTCTCCCGCGCAATATTACTCACCCCCAGAATCTGCTGGATAAGCGCCAACAAATTTTTTAGTTTTTGCCTAATGGAAATAGGCAATCTTTCCCGGGGTTCAAATTTTAGAAAAAGTCTGTATCTTACACCATTCACTTCCAGGTCTTCAGCAAACAAATTCTCTTGGAATTTTGAGACTGCCTCAGGAGTAAGGTTATGCTGGTATAATATCCGATTTCCTGCAAGCAGCAGACAACCTTTACTTGCTAAATGTGTTGCCAAAAACTCCGCAAGCTGTATGACATCCAGTTGATACATCGGAATGGTGCTCAATTTGTATATGAGATTGTCTAACCGCCGGGCAATATCAGTCATTTGGTAAAAATCTCTTTTTTAAAAATCCGGGCAAATTCGCATATTTCGTCATCAGGACCGAAATAGGCATCACATAGATAAAGTTTCTTTAGGTCGCGAGTAATCTCATCTTTATTTTTTTTGCTTACTACTACGCTCCCGGGCCAAGACAAATGGTCTAATACTTCACTGAGGCTTTCGATTTGATTAGCAAATAACAAAGGTTTCTTTTCAGGCAATTCCCGGGCGACTGCCCGTAATTCAGTTTTAGGAAACCGGAAAAGGGAAACAGGATCAATATTAGGTATTTGGAAAAAATCTACCATTCCCTTCAAACCACCTTTGATGAGGATATTGTATAGGGGAAATGATTTTTGGTTGTAAAATGCTACTCTTTTTTCTACCGGTACCAAAACCGGCAATGAAGGATTGGGCTCGGGGTTAAGGTCAATGAGCCACCGACAGGATATTTTGCTAAGTTGATTTTTTAGCTCTTTAAATTCCCTGGTCAATATCTGGGGGGCTCGCCGGTAATAAATAATCTGGAAGAAGTTAACCCGGAAAGACTCGAGGTAAATACCAAAAGTTTCGGGCAAAAGCAAAAGCACCTCACCCAACTTTCTCATCCCGGCAATAAATGAAAGCGACCCCAGAAATTCCTTTATTCTCTCCGAAGGCACAATCAGAAAACTTTCCTTCCGGGCAACACCCACCGGATGAAACGGCTTATTAAATTTTTTCTTTTGAAATTTTAGATATAGCTGCCGTATTAAATCCATGTTAATAAATCAAGCGCCTTACTGCGCACGCCGTTTGGTTGTCTTCACATATTCTGGGGGTGCATTGTTGACAATCACCTCCCGGGTAATGATACACTTTTCAATTCCAGATAAATTTGGAAGGTTGAACATTATATCAAGCATATAATTCTCCACAATGGAACGAAGTGCCCGGGCACCCGTATCGTATTTCATTGCTTGATTGACAATCTCTTCAATCGCCTCATCCGTAAATTCCAGTTTCACACCTTCCATTTCAAAATATTTCGCATATTGTTTTAAAAGCGCGTTCTTAGGCTTGGTGAGAATCTCAATCAGTGCCGCCTTCGACAATTTATGAAATGGTGCGATGACCGGCACTCTACCCACAAATTCCGGTATCATGCCGTATTTGATCAAATCTTCAGGTTCCACTCGGGCGAGGATTTCATCATAACTTAAATTACTAATTTCTGAATCGCTCAAAAAGCCGATTTTGGTCTTTTTCAAACGGCGCATTATTATATCCTCGATCCCGGCAAAAGTTCCGCCGAGGATAAACAAAATCTTTTTAGTATTGATCGGAATATACTCTTGTTCCGGATGTTTCCTACCCCCATGGGGTGGGCAATGGGCAATCGTTCCCTCAAGGATTTTTAATAATGCCTGCTGGACCCCCTCGCCTGAGACATCTCTTGTGATGGAGGGGGAATCTCCTTTCCGGGCGATCTTATCCACCTCATCGAGATAAACAATTCCGATCTCGGCCGCTTTGATATCATAATTTGCTGCCTGGATGAGCCGCAGCAAAATATTTTCGACATCCTCACCCACATATCCTGCCTCAGTCAAGGGTGTAGCATCGGAAATGGAAAAAGGCACATGGAGCAACCGGGATAAGGTTTCAGCGAGAAGGGTCTTTCCAGTTCCGGTTGGACCGATGAGCAGAATGTTGCTCTTTTGTAATTCGATATCGTCATCGGTAATCATGGTGCGTTTGTAGTGATTATAAACCGCCACCGAAATTACCTTTTTGGCGCGTTCCTGACCGATTATATACTGGTCCAAAAAAGACTTAATATCCTGGGGTTTGGGTAAAACGAAATTGGGTTGATACAACGACTTCTTCTCATCCTCCAACAATTCGTTACAGAGTTTTACACATTCATCACAGATATAGGCATGGGTGCCCCGGAAAAGCCTTTTCACTGCAGATTTCGGCCGTTGGCAGAAGGAGCAGTAGATCTTAGTGTTCATGCCTTCCTCGTCTCAATCACCTCATCAATAATCCCATACTCCTTGGCCTCTTCAGCAGACATGAAATAATTCCGGTCGGTATCTTTGGCAATTTTTTCTTCCGATTTTCCAGTATGCTTTGCCAGCAGTTTGTTCAAAAGTTCACGAATCTTCAAAACTTCCCGGGCATGAATCTCAATATCTGCGGCCTGTCCTTGAAATGCACCTTCGGGCTGATGAATCATGATCCGGGAATGGGGTAAGGCAAACCGCTTTCCCTTTGTCCCACCTGCAAGTAATAATGCTGCCATACTTGCCGCCATACCAATGCAAATTGTGGAGACCGGTGGTTTGATATACTGCATGGTATCATAAATCGCCAGACCCGATGATACAATTCCTCCAGGGGAATTTATGTAAAGGTAAATCTCCTTTGAAGCATCTTCGGCCTCTAAAAATAACAACTGAGCAATGACCAGATTGGCAACTGTATCATCAATGGGTGTGCCAATGAACACGATCCGTTCTTTCAGGAGTCGGGAATAGATATCATATGCCCGTTCTCCCCGACCGGTTTGCTCAATGACGAATGGAACGGTCAACATTTTTTGCCTCCTCGGGTGTTAAAATCCTGCTTTTTTGCACAATTTTTGAATTATTCAAAAGAAATTGGAGGGTTTCATTCCGAAGCACGATCTTTCTTAAATACTCTAACATCTCACCTCTTATCTCGCTTTCGGTCATCCCGTTTTTTTGGGCAAACTCTTTTACGCGTGCATCTGATACCTGAATATTCTCTTTCTGGGCAATCTTTTCCAGAATTAAATTCAGTCTTGCCCTTTTCTCCGCAACGGGCAAAAATCGTTCCCGGGTGCTTTCATTATCCGGGTGATTACCACTTTTGATTATCATCTGGAACTCTCTTTCGACCAAAGATTTGGGCACCGGAAAACGATAACGCTCGAGTAAAATCCGGGCTAAATTCTCTTCCAGCTCCTCGCGCAAGCGCATCTCTTCTTCTCTCTCCAACATCTCCTTCAATCCTTTCTCCATTTCAGCAAGATTTGCGTAATTAAGCATCCGGGCAAAATCATCATTTATATCTGGTAAAATCTTTTCTTCAATCTTTTTGATTTGAATTCGATAAATCTGATTATTGATGGGAACCTCTTTACGTTCACCTTTCTTTACCCCGACCAATGCCCGATTTAATTCATCTGGGAAACTCCGGTCACCGAGCTTTATCACAATATCGGACTGGTGTTCAACAATTTTTTCGCCTTCAATAATCTCTAAATCCAGGGTTATGAAATCATCAACCGCCGCCGGCTTATGCGTCTCGGTGATATCGGCATAATCCTCCCGCAGGCGATTCAATGCCTGTTCATATAGATAATCCATTGGCAACGGGTCTTCTTTGAATAGCTCCAGCCCCTTATAATTTTCAACTTCAAAATCCGGCTGGATTTCGAACTTAAGATTAAATCTTATCTCCCCGGTATCATTGAAATTCACCAATTCGGGGTTGGAGACCGGTTGCCATTTCTTTTCGGTGAGAACCTTCTGGTACATATCCAAGATTAAATCATTTATTGCTTCCGCCTTTAGGGCATCGTAGTATCTAGCCCGAATCAGGGTCTTAGGCGCTCGGCCCTTCCGATATCCTTTGATTGCGATACGCGAGCGCAACTTTTCAATCGACTGGTCAATATAAGGTTCAAGTTCCTGGGCACCGATCTTGAACTCAACCTCTTTCTCAGTATCGGTCTCATTCACAATCTGGTATTCCAACAAACCTCCTTTGTTAATCATGCGAGGAGGGGGAGTTGAACCCCCAACCCTATGCGGGACTGGATCCTAAATCCAGCGCGTATGCCAGTTCCGCCATCCTCGCTCACATCCATCAGTCAATCAATTATATCCCAAAAAGATGCCCGTGTCAATATTACCCAATTTCCGGGATAATACTTCTTTTATGAAACCTCTCCGGCATTTGGTAGGGTACCGTGGAATGTTAAAAAATTATCGGAAGGTCAATCCTAAACCGAAATTGTGTGTGTGATAACAGGCGAGAAAATTGTAGTCGTAATGTAGATAAAAAATGCCCAACTTAAAAGTAAATCCAACTATTGCCCGATAACTATTTTGGGCGACGATTTCAACATCCACATCTTTTTTCACTTTTATGCGCTGTCCAGAGTAGGTCGTATCTGGAATTTCAAATTCAAACTCATAGGCAAAATAAACCTTTGTCCTCTCCAACCCCAAGCCTAGCATCGGTTCAAATGCAATCAGATCTTTGGAGAGAATCATCTGAAGTGCCCAATTTTTACTCGCGACAATCTTATAACCGGCGGCATCCTTTATTCCAAAATCCTGGAGCACACCTCCGAGCGCGATATCTAAAGGAAGAGAGATACCTTTCATAAAAGGAAGACGATTTATATGCTGTTTGAAGCCCAGACCAAGAAACTCAACACGCGAACCTTTAAAGGTGAATGGAACATATCTGATAAGCAACTCTGAACCAGAAATCAGCCCGATATCTACCTGGGGTACTGCCAGTGGAACCAACGAAAGATTAAAGCCACCGGGAATATACGGAGGGATACCAACCGCATTGCCTGTGACCGGGACATAGGTAGTATTCCGGGGACCAAAAATTGTGCTGACACTATCCAGCACTAAAGAATCATAAACGAGATGATTGTTTACCAACGAACAGGTGAGCACCTGGGTATCAAAATATCGGGCAAACTCAGGAATTTGAATCACCATCGCCCTAAGACCGATATCAAATCCTAAGAATTTATGGCTACGCGCACTATGAAACAAACCTGTTGCAATACCTGTTCCGAAAGAGGTGATCAAGGGTTGGGTATAACCTTCAAGGAGGTCTTCACTTATCTTTTTTATCTTTTCGGCGAGTACCTCATAATCCTGTTGGCAAAAGAGAGGGTTTAAAAATAATAAAAAAATTAAATGTAACTTGGTTACCTTCATACTTTCTTTAATTATAGTTACGGATTCCTCCTTGTCAAGTGAAAGGGTGCCTGAGCTTCTCCTTGTTTTTATCCCTTATGAAGGAACGATTAAACTCATGGACAAAATTTGTAAGGGTAATCAATGATTTAGCGGTGGGATTTTTTTAGGGCAAGGCTTTAGCCTTGCATAAATTTGAAATTCTTGGGTGGTAACCGGGAAAATGGTAAGCGCAGGCTTTAGCCTGCGCATAAATTTTTTAGATCCTAGGGTATTTCGCACCCTGAAGGGTGCGGCTACATCTAATAATCCAGCGCGCATAAAAATGATTTGACAAAGAGTGGAGAAGGATCCAGAGAGTAAGCACAAACCAGCATAGTATTAAATTTCACCATTAAACCAAGGAAAACCTCCGGGTTGAGTTATCATCTTTACAAGTTTAGAGCCTTACTGGAAATTAGGTCTTATTGAAAAATAAACCAATCTTTTGGATAAACTCTGCAGTGTGTATAAATAAAAACGGGGCCGACGAGATTTGAACTCGCGACCTCCTGCGTGACAGGCAGGCGTTCTAACCAGGCTGAACTACGACCCCGTTTTTAAAAATCTTGACGCTATATTATACCTAAAAGGTTTTAATTGTCAAGAGATATCCGCTTAATAGACAAATGAACTACCACCTATGAATTCACGCAGGATGGAATTGGAAGGGACATCCCGGTCATTTAAATCGGAAAATAATGCAAAATAGTCAAGCAATCTTTTTACCTCCGGATAAAATGGATCGCTTTTTTCCACCTTTTTCAGTAAAGGCACACAATATTTCTTCAAAACGGCGGATTCATAGATCAAGGCTGAGTTAAACATCTCATCCGCCTCTTCCTGAAAAGGATAGATATTTTGCTCCTCACCAGCCCGCACCCTCCCCCACTGGGTCAAAACCCCTTGCACCGTATAACCCCGATAATGGGTATCTCGGACAATCCGGCGCATCATCCGGGTATCGGTTGTGGAGATGCGATTATGGTCATCAATATTCAACTGGGTAAGGGCGCTGATATAAATTTTGAATTTGAGATTTTTGGGAATGTGTGGTGTGAGATCTTCATTCAGACAATGGATACCTTCTACCATGACAATCCCATTTTTGGGTAGGCGAACTGTTCTTCCCTTTTCCCGCTTGCCTTTAATAAAATTGAACCTGGGTAGAGTGACCTCTTCTCCCCGGATAATTGATAATAGATGTTTATTCAAAAGTTCAATATCCACGGCCCTGATGGATTCAAAATCCAGCCGACCGAATTTATCTTTTGGCGTCCGACTGTGGGGTAAGAAATAATCGTCGGTAGAAATGAGGATGGGCCTGAATCCATTGACCATTAACTGGACGGCTAATCTTTTGGTGAATGTCGTCTTACCCGCACTGCTTGGACCCGCAATCAAGACTACCTTTCTTTTATCCGAAGTTATCCGGTCTGCGATGTAGACAATCTTCTTTTCATGAAGTGCCTCGGCGACCCGGATGATATCTGCACCCTGGCCATTTTTTATCGCCCGGTTCAAATCCGCAACATCAGTGATACCCAGAATCTGCACCCAGTTGAGGTATTCGTTGAATATCCGGGCTAATTTAGGTTGGGGGATATAAGGAGGTAGTGAATCAAGGTTCTGCCAGTTGGGAAAAACGATTATAAAACCTGGTGGGAAATTGGTGAGATAAAATTTATCCACCATCCCTGTTTTCTCAAATGGGGGATTGGGATACATATCAAAATATTTATCCAGCCGGTAAACATTGATTTTTTCAATATTGATGCTCCGGAGCAGTTTTACTTTATCGCGCTGATTATTCCGCTCAAACAATTTTATGGCCCGGGAACGGCTGAGGGTAAATCTTTCAATCGACAGATTGGCACGAATGATCTCGCGCATCCTTAAATCAATCGCCATCAAATCTTTATCAATGAGTTTACGATTCAAAAGACAGTAAAATCCCTGACTGATAGAATGTTCTATCCGCAGGTGAGAATCCGGGAATAATTTTTTAGTAGCCACAAAAAGAATAAATGAAAGTGTGGACTGATAACGCCGCCAGCGATTTAAACAATTTATTTCTTCAACACATTTTTTTTGGTTATCCATATTCACACACGGGGTCCGAATATTGCAGTGCCGATGCGAATCATATTGGCTCCCTCCTCAATTGCTACTTCAAAATCTGAAGTCATCCCCATGGAGAGGATAGGAAACTGCTGGTCGTAGGCCTGGGCGAGTTCATCACGCAGATCCCGGAGTAAACGGAAGGATGCCCGGGAGGCCTCTGGATCGGTTACTGCCCAACCCGGACCAATGGTCATCAAACCCTTAACTCTTATTTTTTTATAATCCTTTATTGCCTCGTAAAATGAGAAAAGTTCCTCGGGTTTGACCCCAAATTTTGTGGTTTCGCCGGAAGTATTAACCTCAATGAGACAATCAACGGGTTCTGTCGCCCTTTTTTCAATCTCAGCCGCGAGTTTCACCGAATCAAGGCTATGGATGAGGCTGAATATCTTCAGGGCATCCTTAACTTTGTTGGTCTGGAGATGCCCCACCATATGCCATTCAGCGCGCGCTCCAATATGTGGAAATTTCTCCTTTGCCTCCTGGACGCGGTTCTCACCGATGATTTTTATACCACACTCCAGCGCCTCCATAATCCGCTCCGGGGGCACGGTCTTGGTCACTGCCACAATAGTAATCTCCTCTGGATTACGGTGGGCCCGCAGCGCTGCATGTACAATCCTTTCCTGCAGACGCTCAATGTTCTCCTTTATGTTCATAATTGATTATACAGAAACCTCGATGAATGTCAATATAATTGAAAATCAAAAAAATTTGAATATAATAAAACATGCTGGCACTCGTTCTCGGTGGTGGTGCTGCCAAAGGTTACGCCCATATCGGGGTGATAAAATTTCTTGAAGAATTGAACATTAAGCCCGATATCATCGTGGGTGCGAGCATGGGTTCACTAATCGGCGGTTTTTATGCCAAAGGTTTCACTGCCAAGGCGATGGAAGAAATTGCCCTAAAGATCGATAAAAAGAGAAAAAAAACATTGTTCAAATTCCAGCCCTCAAAAAAAGGTCTGATCAATGGGAAAAATGTCGTCAAATTTCTGGCGCCCTACCTCAGTGCAACTCGGATTGAAGAATTGCCGGTAAGATATGCCGCCGTGGCAACAGATATTGAAGAAAACACAGAAATCATCCTTGACCGTGGTGATTTACTGGAAGCAATAAGGGCATCAATCGCCATTCCGATCGTCTTCACCCCTCATAAATACCTGGGTCGGACTCTGATTGACGGAGGATTTATCAACCCGGTGCCGGTGGATGTAGCACTGAAACTCGGGGCAGAAAAGATCATTGCAGTAAATGTTCTCAATCGTTATGAATATCCGCAAATCAGCATAACCCCCCAAAATAAACCAGAAAAAGATTATAATCTAAAAGATATCTTCCTCCGAACCTTTGATTTGATCAGTTCCCGGTTAATTGCTTATGATTTTAATCAACTCAAAGAAGGTGTCTGGATAGATATCAATACCAAGGGGATTGGTTTAAGTGAATTTGAAAAGGCCAAAGAGGCAATAATTTTGGGCTATAACCAAGCAGAAAGATACAGAGAACCCTTGCTCCGCCTTTCCACTAACAAGTGATACTCCACTTTTGGTCTAAGATAGTCCGGTGGTAAGTTCATCAATCTTTAAGGCGCTCGCTCCACGCCTCTAACCGGTGCAACTCATAATCCACAAGCAAACGTTCGTATTCGGTCTTCATCAACGGCGAAGAAATCAAAAAATCGGCAGTTGCCCGGTTACAGGCGACCGGGATGTTGTATACGACCGATAAACGTAATAACGCCTTAACATCAACATCATGCGGGAGGGGTTCCATCGGATCCCATAAAAAAATCAAAAAATCAATTTCACCATCAGCAATTTTGGCACCTACCTGCTGGTCACCACCCAAAGGACCGCTCTTAAACCTGATAACCTCAAGTCCAGTCTCTTTTTGTATGAGCAAACCGGTTGTTCCGGTCGCATAGAGATTATGTTCCCGAAGCGAATCCTTATTATACTTCACCCATTCCAGCAAATCCTGTTTCTTATTATCATGAGCAATAAGTGCAATATTCTTTTTCGCCTTCATCTTTATCCTTTTATAATTCATCATAACCTCCTCTCTTAAATTCACCTGCTGATTAAAATTTTGCTATGGAACACACCACCTATCTCACTTTGATTACCTCACGCACCAGTGCTTTTTATTCCCGAAGAATCCCGGTGCTGGATAATTCATGGGTTATTTGATTATAGCTAATTTAATTCGAAGGTCAATATCAATCGTGTCAATTTTGTTCAAAGTATTTTTGGCTCTTAAGCTGTAGCATAATCCGTAAAATGGTTGGTGCAAGCTTCAGCCTGCGGATATTCTAGGTCTCAAGTTATTTTGCATTCTGAAGGGTATGGCTACCCGCAAAGTTTGAATTATGACCCAGCCTCTTCACTATTACCCCCAATTTCGGAAGTAGGGAGTGCATTATTTTCGTTTCTCGGATTTGCCTGCTAAGCTCGGGTGCTAACGGTCAAAATTGTTGTAGTTGTTTCCGGGTGCAAGATTATATTGCCACTGGGAAATACTTCTGCAGATTAATTTTGGCAAACTTAACCTGAATATCAGCAATCACACGAAAGATTACAATGGTCTCACAGATGACTTCCATTACCGCCATAGGGGCACCTCACCCAGATGAATTCACCCAAAGGCGGTGGTAAAAAGTAACCTCTGCTGATGAACGAAATTTCAAGAGTTTTTGCTACCATCTCGTAAGAAAATGGAAGTTCTGTGCTGGATATGGCAAGAGTAATTACAAAACCACCATCTTGGAGGTCAGGCGATAACCATCCACCTCAATGCGCAAGAAATAAATTCCGGGCGCCAATCTTACCATCCTATCATCCCTGCCATCCCAATTGACATTGTGCCAACCAGGCTCCTGTTTTTCACTGACAAGTGTCCTCACACACCGACCTGCCACATCATAGATTCTGAACCAGACATTTGCAGGTCTGGAAAGACTATAGGTAATGCTGGTAAAGGAATGTAAGGGATTAGGAAAGATTTTAAGGTGCAAGCATTCGCTATTGCCCCACAGACCTTCCTCTATTCCCACAATGTCCCGGAGGATTGAGATACTCGAGCCCAAATAATTTGCTACATAAATACGGTTCTGTGGCGGATTACAGGTCAGAGTCGAAGGCACATCTCCTACACTGATGGTGGTAATCACACTATTGGTCACACCGTCAATAACCGTAACATTATCGCTAGCCGCATTGGCGCAATAGACCCTGTTATTGGTCGAATTGTAGCAAAGGGCACAAGGTCCATCTCCCACACTGATGGTGGTAATCACTCCATTGGTCGCACCATCAATAACCGTAACATTATCGCTATATTCATTAGCACAATAAACCTTGTTATTGGTGGAATTATAACAAAGGGCACAGGGTTGGATTCCCACACTGATAGTGGTAATCACACTATCGGTCGCACCATCAATAACCGTAACATCATTGCTAAAGTAATTAGCACAATAAACCTTGTTATTGGCGGGATTATAACAAAGAGCCCAAGGTCTATCTCCCACACTGATGGTGGTAATCACTCCATTGGTCGCACCATCAATCACCGTAACATTATCGCTATATTCATTAGCACAATAGACCTTGTTATTGGTGGGATTATAACAAAGAGCCCAAGGTCTATCTCCCACACTGATGGTGGTAATCACTCCATTGGTCGCACCATCAATAACCGTAACATTATCGCTATATCCATTAGCACAATAAACCTTGTTATTGGTGGGATTATAACAAAGGGCACAGGGTTGGATTCCCACACTGATAGTGGTAATCACACTATCGGTCGCACCATCAATAACCGTAACATCATTGCTCCAATTATTAGCACAATAGATCTTGTTATTGGCGGGATTATAACAAAGAGCCCAAGGTCTATCTCCCACACTGATGGTGGTAATCACACTATTGGTCGCACCGTCAATAACCGTAACATTATCGCTATATTCATTAGCACAATAAACCTTGTTATTGGTGGGATTATAACAAAGAGCCCAAGGTCCATCTCCCACACTGATGGTGGTAATCACACTATTGGTCTCACCATCAATAACCGTAACATTATCGCTAGCCGCATTGGCGCAATAGACCTTGTTATTGGCCGGATTATAACAAAGAGCCCAAGGTCCATCTCCCACACTGATGGTGGTAATCACACTATTGGTCGCACCATCAATAACCGTAACATTATCGCTATATTCATTAGCACAATAAACCTTGTTATTGGTGGAATTATAACAAAGGGCACAGGGTTGGATTCCCACACTGATAGTGGTAATCACACTATCGGTCGCACCATCAATAACCGTAACATCATTGCTAAAGTAATTAGCACAATAAACCTTGTTATTGGTGGGATTATAACAAAGGTCAGAAATTTTAACACCCACAGGGATTGCTGCAATCTTCTGGTTTGTTGCACCATCAATTACGATTACACGGCTGCCTCCACCCCCAACATAAATTTTGTTGTTTGTAGAATTATATGTAAAGGCACAAGGTTCTATGACGCCACAGAGTGAATCAGGAATGTAGATGGTCGTCTCAAGCCACTGGGCAGTGGCAATGCTAAACAGCCCTGATAGTATAATTACACTTAAATTTACTCTATCTATCATTTTTCCTCCCATGTTGGTATTTACTACTCTCAACCATTTGTATAGAAGGCTTAACACTAAATTTGTTTCAAGAAGGACAGAGCTATAGAAATTCAAACCTGTGCTCCGCTGATTCTCAGCGGATGATTCAACAATACCCATTGTGGAAAATGCCAATTTTTGTCTAAATCAGATTCTTGGACACACTTAGAAATCTCATTTTCACCTCCTTGCCGAACCAAAAACAAACATCTAATCAAAATTTTTAAATAATCACATAAAAGATTATATCCATCTATTGGCGGTTGTCAAGGATACGATTTGAATCAAAAATAATCTTACCGAAGTGGGGTTATTTAATCAAAATAAAATATCTTACCCAAAACTTTTAAAACATAGGCACCCCTGGATATAT